>NZ_JAAHHT010000191.1:0-9077 GCF_010672085.1 Okeania sp. SIO3I5 | reverse complement strand
TTTGCCGAATCTAAACATCCGTCGGTCGAAAATAGAAGTGTCAAAAAAACCTCGGAGAAAACTTCTGAAAATTTCACGACTGCTGATACTTTTTGTCGGAAAAATTTACTGGCAGGTATGGAAAACTTTCCATTAGAAAATCTAGATTTCGGCTCGGACAGACTAACTTTAGCCAGACTCGAAAATTCCTGGTGGAAGAAATTGGAAAGTCGGGAAATTTTCTGCAATAAGCTGCTGAGTCTGGTGGAGAAATTTTCCATATCTAAATATCCGTCAGTCGAAAACAGAAGTGTCAAAAAAGCGTCGGAGAAAAATTTTGAGAACTTAACTACTACTGATACTTTCTATGGCAAAAATTTACTGGCAGATATGGAAAACTTTCCATTAGAAAGTCTAGATTTTGACTCGGAAAGATTAACTTTAGCCAGACTCGAAAATTCCTGGTGGAAGAAATTGGAAAGTCGGGAAATTTTCTGGAATGAGCTGCTAAGTCTGGTGGCAACTTTTGCCGAATCTAAACATCCGTCGGTCGAAAATAGAAGTGTCAAAAGAACCTCTCTTAAAAATTCTAAGAATTTCACGACTGCTGATACTTTTTTTCGGAAAAATTTACTGGCAGATTTGGAAAACCTTCTCTCAGAAAATCTAGATTTCGACTCCGAGAGATTAAATTTAGTCAGACAAGATAATTCCTGGAGCGAGCAATTAGAAAAGACAGAAATTCTCTGGAATAAATTGGTGAGTCTTGTGGCAAATTTTGCCGAATCTAATGATACTATTTCTGGGAAAAATTTTCTGACAGATATGGGAAACATTCCCTCAGAAAATCTGGATTTTGACTCCGACAGATTCGATTTAGCCAAACTGGAGAATTCCTGGAAGGAGCAATTAGAAAATACAGACATTTTCTGGGATGAATTGGCAAGTCTAATAGAAAAGTTTGCCGAATCTAAAAATCAGTCAGTAAATAGTAGAACCGTCAAAAGAACCTCTCCTCAAAATTCTGAGAACTTAACTACTACTAATACTATCTCTAGTCAAAATCTTCTGGTAGATTTGGAAAACCTTCCCTCAGAAAATCTGGATTTTGACTCCGAGAGATTCGATTTAGCCAAACTGGATAATTTCTGGAAGGAACAATTAGAAAATACAGACATTTTCTGGGATGAAATTGTCTCTATCGAACCAGTAGGAGAAAAGCAAGTATACGATCTAACTGTGCCAGAAACTCATAATTTTGTAGCTAATGATATTTGCCTCCACAATACTAGCTTTGCTGTGAATATTGGTCATAGTATTGCCGCTAATCAAAAGTTACCAGTTGCTATTTTTAGTTTGGAAATGTCTAAAGAACAATTGGTCTTAAGACTATTAGCTAGTGAGGCAAAAATTGAAAGTAATAGATTGCGCTCTGGGCGAATTAGTCAGAATGAATGGGAACCTTTAACTTCGGCTATTGGTTCTCTTTCTGAGATGCCGATTTTTATTGATGATACTCCGAATATTACTGTTAATGAAATTCGTTCTAAAGCTAGACAACTTCAAAGTGAACAAGGTGGAGCTTTAGGATTAATTTTATTAGATTATTTACAGTTAATGGAAGGCAGTAATACTGATAATCGAGTCTTGGAGTTGGCAAGAATAACTAGAAATTTAAAAGGTTTGGCAAGAGAACTTTCGGTGCCGATTATTGCTTTGTCTCAACTTAGTAGAAGTGTCGAATCTCGCACTAATAAAAGACCAATGATGTCTGATTTGAGGGAGTCTGGTTGTTTGACTGGAGAAACTTTAATCTATTTAGTTGATGGTAAAAAGATTCCTATTTCTCGTCTGGTTGGTAAGTCGAATTTTCCTGTTTTTGCTTTGAATGAAAATACTGGAAAATTTGAGTCGGCGATGGTGAGTCGGGTGTTTTCTACTGGGGTTAAACCTATCTTTCGTCTGCAAACTTCTTCGGGAAAATTGATTCGGGCAACTGCTAATCATCCTTTCTTTTCTATGGGGGGTTGGAAACAGTTGAATAGTCTGAATATTGGGGATTCTCTTGCTATTTTGAGTGAAAAAATGCTTAAATGTTCAATATTGTATCGTGGGCAACTTTTGTCTCAAGCAAATTTTGGGCCAAAATATGGTGGAAAGTTAGGGTCTGTTGTTAAGTCTGGTGAGTGGGGAGGGTGTACGGAAATTGATGTTGAATGGGATGAAATTGTCGAAATAATGCCTGATGGGGAGGCGGAGGTTTTTGATTTGACTGTACCTGGTCTTCATAATTTTGTGGCGAATGAGATTGTCGTTCATAACTCTATTGAGCAGGATGCCGATCTAGTTATTATGCTTTATCGAGATGAGTATTATTCCCCAGATACTCCCGACCAGGGTATTGCTGAGGTTATTATTACTAAGCATAGAAATGGTCCGACTGGTACGGTGAAGTTATTGTTTGACCCCCAGTTTACTAAGTTTAGGAATTTAGCAGTTAATAAGCGATGAGCTTTCAGCTTTTAGCTTTCAGCCTTCAGTCTCTAGCTTTTAGTCTTCAGCACTCAGGTTTCAGCGATCACTCTTTCCATATATCAAAAAATCAGATAATCGTAGGCCCTTGTTGAACGAAGTGAAACCCAACAAAACCTATAATTCCGAGTCTGGGAGAGGTAATGCTAGGAGACAATCAAATATTCAGGACTTTTTCCCAGGAGCAATGCCAGAAAAATTTTCATCTTGTGGAGCAAGCATAGATGGTTGTTTTTTCCTCATCAAATTTTTCCATCCATCTCAACTCCGTGAAAAATCACTAACATTTTTATTCTTTGAAGCTCCTGAAAAAAGTTCGGCGCTTGACATCCTCTCCGGCCTAAAGGCGTGGAGATTCCCATCCATCAATCAAACAGACTAAGCTGCTTGAAAGACTCAAGGCGGGTAGACGACTCATTGTTAGCAACTGCCTTTTTACGGGTAGATTTACGCCGACTCCTCGTCTTGTTTAATGTCTCGGACTGCCCGCCCGCGACTTCATTGAAAAGAGATAATTGCACTGGTGTTTCTAATATTTCAGTTTCAATAGTTTCAACCTTGGTTATCGGTTGAGTTACTTCTGCGACTGTTTCACTAACAACATTGAGAATGTTTACGGCAGCATTGATATCTCTATCATGCACAGCACCACAATTTAGACAAGTCCATTCACGGACATTTAACTCTTTCTTGCCACCACGAAAACCACAATTAGAGCATTTTTGCGAAGTAGGCTCCCAACGATTAATAACTCTAAAATCACGACCATATTTTTCACATTTTGCCTCTGTTAAAGTTCTGAATTGCCTCCATCCTAAATCACTAATTGCTTTAGATAATTTACGGTTACGAAGCATGCCAGAAACATTTAAGTCTTCCAGGACAATTACATCGTATCTACGAATCAAATCAGTTGATAACTTATGAAGAAAATCTGTACGAATGTCTTTGATTTTGGCATGAAGTTTAGCTACCCTTAATCGTGCTTTTTCACGACGCCTACTACCCTTTTCAGTATGAGCAAATTTACGTTGGAATTTAGCTAACTTCTTAAGATTCTTTTTCAGAGGTTTTGGTGCTAATATTTTCTCACCATTACTTAAAGTTGCAAAAGTATTAATTCCTAAATCTATGCCTGTTGAATTTTCGGTTTTGGGCAAATGTTCAGCAGATGTTTCTACTACAAAGCTAAGAAAATATCTATTAGCACTATCTTTAATAATAGTTACTGATGATGGGGGATTAGGGAGTGGTCTTGACCAATGTACTTTAAGCTTACCTACTTTAGTTAAATAAACTTTATCTTGACCAATTTTAAATCCTCCTTTTCTAAACCTTGCAGTTTGTTTAGATTTCCTGCTCTTAAACTTAGGATGCCTTGTAGTTTTTCCTTTCCTTTTACCCTTGCAACTATTGAAAAAGTTTTGATATGCTGTATTCAAATCATTCAACGACTGCTGCAATGGAATATTAGATACCTCTGCTAACCAAGCTCTATTAATTGTCTTTTTAGCCTGAGTAATAAATACTTTTTGTAGTTCAGTATTACTTGGCTTTTTTTTGTTAGCTTTAAACTCTTGAATACAATGAGCTAGAGCATCGTTCCAAACTACTCTACAACAACCAAATAACTTTGCTAATTGTACTTGTTGTATTAAGTTTGGATAACATCTATACTTATACCTTGCTTTCATTTTTTCCCCGATCGACCATACTTAATATTATAATATAAATGTGTACACATTAAGGGGCTTTATGAAAAATAATCAATTTAAAATAAGAATGGATGATAAGAGAATGGATAAGTTAAGATTATATGCGCGAGCAAAAGGGAAAACAATGACTCAAGTGATTGAAGAGTTAATTGATAGTTTGCCAGAAGTAGTTATTAAGCCAACTGAACAAGAAGAAATGTTTTTGCACTTTACAGAAAATTAAGCAATAAAAAGTCCCCCTAAAAGGGGAAGGCTTGAAACCCACTTTTTTGGTCAAAGAAATTTTTCTAGGAGTAACGCCAGAAAAATTTTCATCTGGTTAAGCTCTCGTTAATGGTTGTTTTTCCCATCATCAAATTTTTCCATCTATCCCTCCTTTATGGAAAACCACCAACATTTTCATTCTCTGAAGCTCCCGAAAAAAATCGCGCGTCAAAGGATTTGGGGTTGCATCCTCACAATTTTTGTGATATCATAAATTTTAAATGGATTCGTTCGCCTATACGCATGATTTTTTATTCAACTAAAAATAGTATAGTTTTGGGAGCGATCGCCTTTTCAGTTATCAGTTATCACCTTTCAAGTTAAATTGTTGATATTTTAAAGATGAATATTAGGAAGCGATCGCTTATTCCATCTTTTGAGAAAGTCAGTTAAATCAAGCAGTATTTTCATCGGGATAATTTTAGCTTCTGAACAAAATGAGAGTTAAAAATTAAGTTGCCAGTGAATTTAAGCGTTTCTAGTTTGACGCTAACTTTACATTATTAGAATCTTTTCAAACTTATAATTAAGTATCAATAGAACTATCATGTTTTAAAATATCCTTGAGAGGATTATTGGTTTGGCGTTGTATTTTTTGTGCGTAAATCCATAAGATTAAGAAAACAACTAACATAATTACCCAAATTAATGACATAATTAATATAGGTATTTCCAAAGGCACACCAACTTCAAATAGATCAAATAATGAATATAATAAAAATAATAACGCATTACAATTTAAGACATAGATAATTAACAGAGCATTTTTTCCAAAAATCCAGAATAAAAATATATTAAAGAATCCTAGAACAGGAAGACTTACTGAAGGTAAAATCATGAAAATTAGTACCAGTGAAAAACATAGTTCTGGTAAAAATTTATATTTAACATCCAGAAAAATATTACGCCAGTCATCAGGGGTTGGACGACGATATTCGATAAGACTATAGAATAGGGAAAATTGTAAATATGCATCCAAAGTGTAAAACAGAGATAGCCATTTTTTGCTAGGATTAATCGAATTAATTGATGTATTAATAAATTCTTGTTTGATTATATTAGAATTTCCTCGCTTTGTTTTCGATTCTGCTAATATTTTCGCATACCTATCAACTTCTTTTTCTTTTGCAAACTCTTTGAACTTCAAAACATCAGTTTCATCAAACAATACTATCGTACATAAAGGAATTACTATTCTTGGATCGATCTTGCGTTGAGAAATTTCTTCAGGAGTACATTTACAACAAATGAACCAAGCTACTTTTGCCATAGCTTCTCTTTCCGATGGTGGAAAATGAACTGCTATCCATTCCCAATCTCTTAAGTTAAATTCCTTATCAAGTTCTGCCATATTTCTCACTCCTTGAAAACCTAATTATTTAAACTACTAAACTCCGCAAGATTTAAAGCAGCTAACCTCTGAATATTTTCATCAGAATGATCAAGTAAACCATTTAAAATTTCTCTCGAATAAGGAGTACCAATTTTCACTAAATCTCTCATTGCCATTTCCGAACCTTTCTCTGCTAAACTCTTCAATAAAGAAACTGCAATATCTCCCATATTAATAAGTGCTTGACGAGCATCTACCAAATTAATATCCTCATAATACCTAAACAAAATATCCGCTGCTTGTGGCAAATTTGTTTTAGATAACGCCTTAACAGACGCTCTACTAATTTCCAGAGATTCAGAATTATTCAAAGCATTTTCTAGAAACTCAAAAACAACTTTTCCCCTACCTCTTTCCCGAACATCAGAAGCAACTGCTCCAAAAGCTCTAGCTAAATTTTCATCAGAATTTGCTTCTGCCAATTTCTCCTTAAATTCTTCAATAATTCTCTCTGCTAAATCAGAAGAAACTTCTTGAGCATCCGCTAAACATTCAAAAGCTGTCAGAGAATCTTCCTGATAAATAACCTCTATTAAATTTGTACTATTTCCCGCAAAACCACACCAAAGTTTAACCGTTTCTCGCCAACGTTCCGGGTCATTTTTAAACCTTTCTATTAATTCATTTTCTCTATCTCTTAAAGCTGTTGCTGCAAAATATTCTTGCAAAGTTAAATGAGCAAACTGATATTTATCTCCTCTCTCAACTTCCAATAATAATCCACTACGTTCGACAATTTCTCTTAATATTGGTTGAGTATCTGTTTCAGGATTTAGATTCAAATCGGGTAAAACTTTTTGAATTTGTTCTACGACAATTTCATAATCCAAACTTAAGTCATTTTTTTGTTGTTGACTAGCATTATCCTGAGCAAATAAAGCTAAATGTTGTAGCACTCTCCGCTTATGAGCGCTCTCCTTATATTGATTAAAATTATTCTGCCATTGATTCAATAAAATATGAGTAGATTCTTGATAAAAATCTGACCGAGACTGAGGCAAAACAAAAGCAGGTTGAGTATAAAGATGAGCAACAATTGTCAACATTAAAGGATTTCTTGCTAACTCCATAATTAGAGGTCTATCTCTCAAAGTTTGTATGAGTTGATCGATAGATTTATCGGGTGGCATTTGAGATTTCCATGCTTCTAAAAAGAGTCGCATTTGTCTGTCGCTAAATTCTTTAATATCTAAAGTTTTCTCGACAGACTCAGCAAAATCATTCCGATAAACTGCTGCCCGACAAGTAATAATTGCTCGACATTTATCGTATTTATCTAATAAGTCATTTATAGCTTGCACAACTTGAGGGCGAATCAAACTTTTCACTTCATCTAATCCATCAAATAACAGAAATAATTTTCCTTTTTCCAGATTTCGCTCGACAAAAGAATTAGCTTTAGGAAAATCATCTCTATCTAAAGCTTCTACTAATTTCTGTTTTAAGATTTCCATATTGAGGGCAGAAGTTTCTATTTCATTGAGGCGATATAACTCTAATAAAATCGGCACATATTCATTAGATGAACTTTTAAATTTTTCCCTCGCCCAAGAGAGAACAAGATATTTTAATAAAAGAGTTTTTCCAGCTCCAGGTTGCCCCTTAATAGCCAAACGATTATATTTTTTAATCTCAGAAAAATTAATTGGTTCATTACTGCCTTTTTCCAAGAATTGCAAATCCACATAAATTTCTTGCAGACTTAAAGGACGATTCGGACGAAAAGGAATTTTTAGTTGTTCGTGTTTATTAATCAGACCTTTTTTATAACTTTTTAGAGATAAATTCCAAAATAATTCAAGACCAGCAATTTGATTGTAGAGCCATTTGCCAAAGGTATTAACTAGATGAGTTACCCAACCTTGTATAGCTTCCTTAAAAATAAACAGAATCAAAAATGCTATTGCAGCAAACCATCCCAACCCATAAAATAAATCGTCATTAATTTTTTCCCAGAGATTACTATCTTTTGCCTCCTTGAGTTTTGTATATTCTTCCTCGTAAATTTTAGTAATTTCTGGAGTAGTTAAACCCACAGAATTTTTCTCATATAAATCAATCATTAACCTACTATCCATTGCCTTATCATTTTCAACATGACGTTCGGCATAATCTTTAATTTCTTGAATTAAAACTTCCCGACTTTTAAGATTAGGTGTAGGTGTCTGAGTATAACTAGGTAATATCCAACTCCAACACAATACAATAGTTAAAGTTAGTAGAAATAAATTAATCGAAACCAGTCGGTTAAATTTGTGTGGAAAAAGTTGAGTGTAAGATAAATTAGATTTAGGCATATCAAGTTAAAGTCAGAAGTTATTCAGTCAGAATTCAGAAGTTAAATTATTACTTTGTTATTTTGATAAAGCTAGAAAAAATATTTAACTGATAACTGATTAAAATATAAGGTTTTATACCCAATTATTTTGATAATAGATTTAACGATTATCATTACAGAAAATTTGTAGCAAAATTCCTAATATAAAATCCGATTGAACAGTTGTCATTGCGACGATAGGAAGCAATCTCCGCGCACCCCTGAGATTGCTTCCTTCCACAGAGTGTAAGTCGCAATGACTTGGGTGTAATAATTATCCGAATTTAATATAAGTATTAGTATTCAACTATTAGCTTTTAGTTTGCCTCCTGAGTCGAAACTGTCTTAATCAGCTAGATTATAATTACTAAGTATTCTCTTGAAATAAGAAATTATTATTGATAAATTTGATATTATTTCTAGCATAAATAAGTAGCTATTCAGTTAATATAGAAATTCTAAATAAGTTCTCATATTTTATCGTAGGGGTTTAGTCTCCATGCTTGGGGAAAGGAGACCAAACCCCTACAGTTTTTCTCACAAATCATTTAGGATGAGTATATAAGTTTTTTTAAATAAACTCTGACTTAATTCGTCAAAAAAGCTGAGAGCTAATTGCTAATAGCTGAATGCTTTATTAATAAAAAAAAGAAGAAATTATTATTGATAAATTTGATATTATTTCTAGCATAAATAAGTAGCTATTCAGTTAATATAGCAATTCTAAATAGGTTGTAATATTTTATCGTAGGGGTTTGCTCTCCATGCTTGGGGAAAGGAGACCAAACCCCTACAGTTTTTCTCACAAATCATTTAGGATGAGTATATCAGTCTTTTTAAATAAACTCTGACTTAATTTGATGAATTTAGTTTATTG
>NZ_JAAHHT010000190.1 GCF_010672085.1 Okeania sp. SIO3I5 | reverse complement strand
TTGAATCGGCTTTTTCAGGAGAAAAGAGTATTTTTCAATACACTTTTTTATGAATGTAGACAGAATTCTTCCTACCCATCCTCCCCATCCCCCCCATCCTCCCCATCCTCCCCATCCTCCCCATCCTCCCCATCCTCCCCCTCCTCCCCATCCTCCCACAAGGGTTTCAAGAGTTCCTTATAAGGGATAGCTTATCAAGGGGGGTAGGGGGGATGCCCTCGGCATAAATGCCTTTTGCTATAAATAAATTTACAAACTCTATCTATAATTTGACTATACTTTTAGTAACTATAAATAGCAGGAGTTCTCAAATGAATCAAAGTTCTATAGTTAAGCCTACTAAAAATTATACCCAAGAATTGAATCCGACTTTGCAAGCTGTAATTGAAAGTTTGGATGTAGAGTTAGAAGCAGAACTAACAAGATATCGCAAGTATCGCAGACAAGTAGAAAAGTCGCCAGTTTCTCAAAAAAATAGTAATAAACAAATTTATAAAATACCCGAATTAATGTCTGTATTACCAGTGGATGACCAAATAGCATCCTCATTGCCTTTATCTGAAACAGAATCACCACTGGAAAACTCTAGAACATTTAATACTTCTGCCAAAGAAAGTTTACCATTGGCGATCGAGCCTCCCACACCAGCAGAACTTAGTATGGCCAAAAAAGGTGATGTAGAAAATCAAAATAGTGAAAAACAGACATCTCATAATGGTAATAATAGTTCTACAGCACCAGATAATTATCTTGAATCTTCAGAGAAACTTCTAGAGAGTTTAGACAAATTAAAATCAAATCGTCAGGAGCAATCTACTTACTTAGCAAGTTTGTTTACTCCTCTGGGAATAGCTTCAATGTTTTTATTCTTGATCTCTTGTACGACTTTGGGTTATGTTCTAATGAACCCGTCAGGTCTTAGTAATCTGGGTTTAGATCGTCTGTTAAAAGGTACTTCTGCTCAAAAAAATACTAATGATACTAATACTGATAGTATTCTAACTAGGAAGGAGCAGCCTTTACCGAAATCTCCTGACTTGACATCTCAAGAGTTTGTAGATTTAGATTTGAATACTCTAAGTAATATTAATCCTGAACCTAGTCAGTTCCCATCTCCTACTGGAAGAGTAAAACCTGTAGTTCCACCACAAATATCGGGAAGTGCTAATACTACTTCACAATCTACTAACCCAAGTACAAAACTGGATAATCTCAGCACTACTTTATTACCTCAATCTACCCAATCTTCTCCAACTCCATCTCCAATAGCTCAACCTTCCCCACAAACTTCTATTAGTTCAACAACAACTAGCCCTATAAAATCAGATGATGGTTGGTATTATGTAGTTGTGGATTATGTGAATGAAGAATCTTTGTCTAAAGCACAGCAAATAATTTCGGATGCTTATGTTCGTGAAGCGACTAATGGTAGCAAGATACAGATGGGAGCATTCTGGGAACCAGAAAGGGCAAAAATGTTTCTTCAAGAATTACGTCAAGAAGGAGTGGATGCCAAATATTACAAGTTGAAACCTGAGAATTATTAATTAGGAAACCATGCATACTAACCCGAATATAAATATTTTATGCTGAAGTAACAGTTAAAGTCTGTGGAGCGCACCTTTAAACTATTTGAGAAAATCTTCCTTGTGCAGGTGCTTCATTAATGGATAATGAATAATGGATAATGGATAATGGATAATGGATAATTACCTCTTTCTTTTAGGGAGAGGATTGACTAAAAGGAAAAAATTTATTTCTCTTTTGGGAGATTGGATATGATTAGATAACCTATCCATATATCGACGGCTTTTTCCTCTTTATTGAGGAAGATTTAAAGGTGAATTATTTAATTATTAATTAGGGTTTGCTGATTAAATATGAAAGCTTTTCAAAATAGAGCTGTTAGCCTTTTTAGGTACTCTCAAAAGTGCCAATTTTTAGATCTTGAAAGTTAAAAAAATTAGGATTTTAGGCTAACGCTAGGCCGAAAAATTAAGGGATGATTTTTCCAACGAGCTTCTCTATAACTCCCTCCAAATCTTGACTATTAACTACTCCCTACTCCCTACTCCCTGGCTTCACCATTAGACTTTTGCAGCAAGCCCTAATTATTAATTATTTGGTAATAAACAGAAACTGGAGGTCGTGAGATAACCAAAAAATCTGGTCAATTGCCTCCCCTTTTAACTATCCCTTATAAGGAACTCTTAAAATCTTTTTTTGAGAATAAGAAAGAAAGCAAAAAAAAATTGATTTAATGGCAAATAGATAACTTCTCTCTTTTTTCAAATTTTATGTTGAGAAAAATATTTATAAAGCATAGCTTTTTGAGGGGATGAAAAAAGTAAACTTTAGTATTTCAAGTTGAATGCTTCAGCTATAGGTATTGATAACTGATATAGCAGTCGAATATTGGGCGCGGACATTTATAAATCCTGTTTGCGCAGCATTCCGTAGGAAAACTCTTTGACAGTTTACTATTCCCTATTCCCTATTCCCTATTCCCTATTCCCTAGCGCTACGCGCTATAACTGAAATGACCGAATCTCTCGTTGTCCCACCATACACAACGTCGGGAAAATTTGAAAATAAAAAAATTATAATAAATATGGATAAATATGGAGAGTCTTTATGGAAATTTTTGACCGCCTTTGGCGAATAATTCGTGCTAATATAAAGAATTTGGTTTCTGGAGCTGAAGATCCAGAGAAGATTCTGGAACAGACACTAACAGATATGCAAAATGACCTGGTGAAATTACGCCAGGCAGTGGCACAAGCGATCGCTACTCAAAAACGCACAGAAAGACAATGTTACCAAACTCAATCCACTGCTAATGAATGGTATAGACGAGCACAGTTAGCTTTACAAAAAGGCCAAGAAAATTTGGCAAGGGAGGCTTTGACTAGACGCAATTCATATCAAGAAACAGCTAACCTGATGAAGGCTCAGGTGGAACAGCAAAAACAGGTGGTGGAAAAGCTAAAGCAAAATATGAGGCAGTTGGAGCATAAAATTAGTGAAGCAAAATTAAAAAAGAATATGTATATTGCCAGGGCACGTTCTGCTAGGGCTTCGGAAAAGCTGAATGAAATTTTAGGTTCGGTGAATACTGGCAATGCTATGAGTGCTTTTGAGCAAATGGAAGATAAAATAATGCAGCTTGAGGCTAAGTCTGAGGCGATGGCTGATTTGGGAATTGATAGTTTGGAGAAAAAGTTTACTTCTCTGGAAGGAGATAATGATATTGAGACTGAGTTGAAGGCGATGAAAGCTGAAATGTTGTCTGGAGATAGAAATTTTCAACCTCATCAAGATACTTCCGAGTTAAAAGAACTAGAAACTGGTAAATAATCTTAACTAGAAAATTTCTAGGACTAAAAATTGGGCTATATTTGGCCAGTTAACTTTCAATAGCTAAATAGTATGGCAATTGACATTCTCCCGACGTTGCTCTTATGAGACGCGGGACTCCCTTTTCTTGTCGGATTTATTTTGGTGTAACCCACATTCCGCACGTTAAGTTCTAGCATTGAAAGTAGTATAACACTAGGGAGATTGGTAAGTATTTATACTGAATAAATCATCTTCATTGACCTTTGTGTTGAGTCAAATTCTCAGTCAAATATTAAGCATAAATATTCAATGGAGTCAGATAATTATAGCAATGAGCGCTGGCGTATTTACATATTACTATTGTCTTTAAATGTGGTACAAATTTCTGCTAATATTACCAATACTTTCGCGCATACTACATTAGTAGTGATTTGTACCATGTAAACATACCAGCGCACCTTGCTATATCTACAATCATTCCCTACTAACTAGGGTTTGCTGAAAAAAGCAAAGTGTGGGGAGTGTGGGAAGTAGGAGAAATAATTTTTCCTTGATTTTTCTGCCTCGCTCTGCCCCAAAGTCCTCACTTTATGCAGCTCTTTTAACCTAAAAACTGATACTTTTTCACGACTTAAAATCGCTAAAACCTTTATATATAAATGCTTTGATATTTAATCAGCAAGCCCTAACTACTGACTACTGACTAATGACTAATGACTAAGGATACTACATTTTGAAGTGCTGAATGTAGAATGTAATGTATACTAGGGCAATTTGAGAATTCCTGAGATACACATTTTGGATTTTTAAGGAGTAGGGATCAGTTAAATTGGATATTATAGCTATAGGGGAAATATCCCTAATCAACTAATCAAAAAATTGGCCCAAAGTAGCTAGTATCTATCAGTAGAAACTTGGAGCCAACTTAAGCAAATGGTCAATTAGAAGGAAAGATAAAATTATGGGATTATTTGATCGGATTAGTCGCCTCGTTAGAGCTAATGTTAATGACATGGTAAGTAACGCTGAAGATCCTGAGAAGGTTCTAGAACAGTCTATTATTGATATGCAAGAAGATTTAGTTCAGTTGCGTCAGGCAGTTGCTAGCGCTATTGCTACTCAGAAACGTAGTCAACAACAGTATAATCAAGCTGAATCTCAAGCTAATCAATGGTATTCTCGGGCACAGTTAGCTCTGCAAAAAGGAGATGAAAATTTGGCCAGGGAAGCTCTACAGCGTAAGAAGACTTATTCTGAGACAGCAAATACAGTAAAAGTATCTTTGGATAGTCAAACAGCTCAGGTGGAAACTCTTAAGCGCAACTTGACAGCTTTGGAAGGTAAGATTTCTGAGGCTAAGGCTAAAAAAGATATGCTAAAAGCCAGAATGACTGCGGCTAAAACTCAGGAACAACTTAACAATACAATGGGTTCTCTGAATACTAGCGGAGCAATGGCAGCTTTTGATCGGATGGAAGAAAAGGTTTTGCAAATGGAGGCTCGTTCTCAAGCTACAGCAGAGTTAGCAGGTGGTAGTGGTTTGGAAGAGGATTTCCGAAAGTTGGAAGCTAGTAGTGGTGTTGATGATGAGTTGGCAGCGATGAAGGCAAAACTTACAGGGGGTTCAGTAGGTCAGAGTCAACTACCAGCTTCTAATCAAGGTTCAGCAGAAAAATCGGAGGTTGATGCTGAACTGGATGATTTGCGCAAACAACTTGACAAAATGTAAACTTTGTTTTATATAAATTTTGATCTTTCAGCAAGATTTTTAGCTTTGATAGATATTTAGTTTTCTTTTGGAGAAATCCCACGTCTGTTTGGCTGGGCGATATGAAAAGTACAGCATAAGCAAGAGGTAAATAGCTTCAACGTGGGATTAATTCTGGTCTTAATTTCGATCTATCTAGGTTTTCTATGTACTTTTTTAATATCATTTTCCCTTGAATGCTTATAAATAATTAAGCAGGTGTATCTACAAAAATATAAAATCAATAGGTGGATGTCAGGTGATGTCAGAGAAATTGTTTAATCTTTGCTTTTTATTGGCTCTTCCTTGTTCACTTTCAACAATTATAATCTAATTGAATTTGACTTACTTCAGGTAATAGGATAGTACGGAAAGTAGCAATAATTGTTCTGAAGATTGAACAGAAGGTTTTTGAGAAATGACTATTTTATATAACATAATATCTAGTTAAACTTATAAACTTATACAGCTAGCGATGAAATAATAACTATTTTAGAGGAATAATTTTTATTGTAAGTTTGACTCAACTACAAAGCTAACTCAACTCCTATTTTTCCACTGGAAACACTTTTCACAGACTTAACTAAATTTAGCTGATTATCCTCAAGTTAAATCAGCTAAAAGTAATTATATAATTTACTTAATAATATCTATGTAACCTTGAATTGAAGTAGCACTTAAGAATATCATTGTTTGGCAATTATTGTCGTATGATGAGATTCTAAGACCCACTAGAACACTTGTACCAGGGGCTTGTTTAAATAAGCATGGAGGACAATTACTAATAATTCGATTATTTAAAGCTGATAGGTAGTTGAACTAATTTATACTCGGAAATGATTTATAAGACTAGGATACTTGATGCTGTGAATAGGTTTTTATATATAATTACTGATTGCTATAGCGTTTTTATTTGAGATGCGGAAACAGAGTGCTATTAAAAAGGTATGGGGGTTTGGGGAACTCTTGTAATGATAAAGAAGATAAAACGGCATTAAATACTGAAAAAGGTAAGGGAATAGGTACTCGTTCGGTACGCTTTTTTATTAGAAAAAATCTGAATCTAGATTTACATCTCATTTGAAAACACTATACTATATATGATTAAAGAATTGTTATTAACTGTCTTAATTAATCAAAAATATTTGTTAAGTTAACTATGTCTAAATTACGCTGGCTGCTCCTCAGTTCTTCCGCCTCTGGATTTGGTCTTTGTTCGGTTTTATTTGCTATCTTTACATTATTCAAAGAATTAAGTGTTAAAAACGTTTTAATATTAATTTTAGTGCTAATCATTTTGATGTGTAATTTAGTATTTACAGCTCATTATTTTTCTCTTATTTCTCGGGAACTATACATTAGAAATAAAATGCAATCCCAAATGAAAATGAGGGCAAAACCTACTAGATATCGATACTAAATTTTGAGCAAATCATTTAATATAACAGTTTGAGACAGGATATTTATCAAACTTATCATCATTTAAAAGACTTTTTGTCAATTCATAAAATTGATAAGGAATATAGGATAGGAGTTCAACAATTAATAATTAATAATTACCTCTTCTGTAATAGAAGGATTGACCAAAAGAATTTTTTTTCTTATCTTCGGGAGATTGGATATGGTTAGGTAACCCATCCATCCAAAGACCGCTTTTTCTCCATAAATAAATGGAGAGGCTTTATACCTTAATTTTTCGGTAAATTTGTTGCCGTTTTTCTTGAAAATAGGTTACAAATTAAATTTATTGATACTTCGCTAATTACTCAAAATGCTTGATTTTCTCAACCCTATTCTCGGTCGTCATCCAGAACGTATGAAAGCAAAGGTCGAAATTTATACTTGGCAAACTTGCCCGTATTGTATTAGAGCAAAACTTTTGCTTTGGTGGAAAGGTGTAAACTACACGGAATATAAAATAGATGGCAATGAAAGTGCAAGAAATAGTATGACTGAACGTGCCAATGGAAGTCGTACTGTGCCACAGATTTTTATTAATGATCGACATATTGGTGGCTGTGATGATATATATACTTTGGATAGCAAAGGTCAATTAGAACCTTTATTGATTGACAGACTCCCAAACTAAATCAAAGATTTATAGTGTGGGATTCTTAGCAAAATGGAAAAATTGACGGGTAGTATCGGTATAATTCATGTCTTGTAGGGGTTGATTCACCAAACCCAAACTCTACTTGAGATTTTTGCCTCTTAAATGATGAAGTAAACAGATTTGATCCAATAAGTCGATATTCTAGGAATGAACAACATGAATACCCTTATTGATGATAGGAATTATATTATTCTGAAGCCAACGGATTTGATCTGGTTATATCAAATACTTTGAAAACTTTTTCCTTTTTTTCCCTCTTTTTTAATGCTCAAATGAGAAAAAATCGCCTGCAAATTTATCTAAATTATCTAACCGCCATCTAGCATCAAATTGGCGGTTTGTTTGTAATTCTAAAATTCTTATTCCACTACTTGGTAAAGGATTTAAAAGTTGTTGTAATTCCTTCCAGAAATATATGTTTTGATGTTCTACACCATAAGTTTTACATAAATCAGCAAAATTAATATCTTGGGGAGTAGCAAAAAATTCTGTAAAAGGTGGTTCAAATTTAGCTATGGGCAACATTTCAAAAATTCCACCTCCCTGATTATTAATCAAAATAATAGTTAAATGACCGACTAATTTATTTCTCAGTAAAAAACCATTAGTGTCATGTAAAAGTGCTAAATCTCCTGTTAACATGACACTGCTTTGATGACGATGGGCAATACCTAAAGCTGTTGATAAAGTACCGTCTATTCCGTTTGCACCTCGATTGAAAAATGGCTGAATTTGGGAATTATTAGGAACCCAGAAAAATTCTACATCTCTAACTGGCATACTATTAGCAATAAATATTGGTGTAGTTTTGGGTAATGTCTGAGATATTAACCAAGAAATTTTTGGTTCCAATATCTGATTGATTGTTGCCATTTTTTTGTCAATATTTTCTCTGACTTTTGCTTCAGCTTTACACCACAAATTTAAGTAATTTTTATCATAGTTATTCAAGATAATTTCAGGAGTCAAAATTTTGGCTAGTTGTTCTACTGAGATTCGTAAGTGAGTTGTTTTGCCATGAAGCGGATCGAAGTTATGGTCACTTTTGTCAATAATTAATTTGTGGGAATTAGTTTTATCTAACCAACTTCTTAGTTGTTTACTTGTTGGTAGTTCACCAATTTGTAAGATTATTTTGGGAACAAGTTTTTGTGCTAAATTTTGATTTCTTAAAATTAAATCATAAGTGCTAATTAAATAAGGATTTAACTGAGAATAGTTTCTTAGAGGTGATAAACCTTCAGCTAAAACAGGGAAGTTTAAAGTTTGGGAAATTTGAGCGATCGCCTGACAATATTCTTGAGGTTTTTCTGGTTGTGCTAAACCTCCAATTATGATGCCTTGCTGAGATTTAAGTTGATTTTTTAAGAGTGCTATTAAGTCATAATTTGGCAAATATTCTGTTCTAAAAATTGGCTGTACAGTAGCAAAAAAGTTTTGGGGAAATTTTGATTCTAAGGCGATCGCTTCTGGTTGGGTTATGGGTGGTAAAGGGTCTCGAAATGGAATATTAAAATGCACAACTCCAGGTGTAGGAAAAATAGTTTTTTCCCAACCATAAATAACTGTTTGTCTCAAATATTCGAGTCTTTTTATTTCTATTGAAGGTAAACTTAGTTCAATTTGCCAGTTAGGATAATTACCATATAATTTTACTTGATCTATGGTTTGACCAGCATGACAATTTCGTAATTCTGGGGGTCGGTCTGCAGTTAGAACTAATAGTGGGATGCGACTTTCTTTTGCTTCTATTATAGCTGGATAAAAATTAGCTGCGGCGGTACCAGATGTGCAAACTATAACGACTGGTTGATAATTTTTTTTTGCTATTCCTAGGGCAAAAAATGCTGCCGAACGTTCATCAAGAATCGGAATAGTTTCGATTTTAGGATGGGTAGCGAAGGCGAACGTTAGAGGTGTGGAACGAGAACCAGGACTGATAATTGCTGTAGTTAATCCTAGATATTTTAATGTTTCTACTAAAATGGATGCCCATATTGTATTGATATTTCTAAAATCAATTGACATTGTTGAGTTTTGAGTCTTGAATAGTAATATGTCAAGGCGAAAAGGTCTAACACGGAAAAAGTTCGGGAGTAAGGTCACGCCCCGTCTTTTATGCATCGGGGCGGAAAAACGACTCTGGTACTTTAGTCATTGTGATTTGCTATAATAAGGAGAAAGGTAATACCTTGCGCGTGGACACGACCCTAGTTAAGGAGAAATACCCGCCCTTATCGGACTGTAAAAAGTCGGGATCCTCGGAGGGCAACTAATTGCAGGGCGTTGAGTGTATAGAAGCTTATTGGTAATACCCAGAAGGAAAAAAACAAGTAGAAGTAAAGCAAAAGCAACAGGGTAGAGGGTCAGTGGCAGAAGTGCCAATTGATGCGACCCTTTCAGGTGTTACCTGAAGAATCTGCGTCTATGCGCGAGCGCAGAGTGTCAAAGTCTTGAATGACTGAAACGAAAAATATAATATTAGTTATTAATCTTCTGCTTTCTATTATCTC
Organism: Okeania sp. SIO3I5; assembly: GCF_010672085.1. Classification (GTDB taxonomy): domain Bacteria; phylum Cyanobacteriota; class Cyanobacteriia; order Cyanobacteriales; family Microcoleaceae; genus Trichodesmium. The sequence goes on along the minus strand of NZ_JAAHHT010000190.1, from coordinate 9,002 downwards.
TAACTATTTTTTTCCTAAACTTGAATTTTTGGCTTTTTCTTTTTAGTTTTAATCTTTTTGCTTTTTGACCTCTGTTGCACTACTTCTGGTGGCGGGCCATAATCTCCATCAGAAAAATATTGTCGCTCTATTATATGTTCGGGTTCTACTTCAATCCATAGACGAGCACCTCCAGCTTGACTTTTGTTTGGTTGATGGGGTTGATAAACTATTTGGCAAGGTCCTTTTATTTTCAGAGCGTGACAATAATCTTTTTTATCTCCGACTTTTACAGCAAGTGCGGGATGAGCAGTACCATTATCTCGGTTGTCATCTATAGTCTTTCGCAGAACATGAATAAAAGTATTGCCTGTACGTTGATTTTTATTCCAAGTTCCTTCAGGGCCACGACTACCTGGTATAATGTCCGGCATTCCTCGATGATTTAGGGGAATCATCCATAAATTTTTAACTTTATAGGCATCTTTGACTCGGCCTTGATTAAGCAGCGTTCGTAATCTACCTGTTGAGATATTGAGTAGAAATGCTGCTTGTGTTGTGCGTACTGATGAAGTAGTCATAACTAAGACGTCTTAGTTTTAAGTTATATTTTAATTATATAAATATAATATGATAAAACTCATTTCTTTAAATAATTTTTAATTTATCAAGAGAAATACTAGAGATAAGGCTACTTTATAGCAGTCGCCTTATGGTTTAAGACATAAGCTATCATAAATAAAGTAATATAATCAAGCGATCGCTCTTATAAAAATGCCAAAACCTTATGGCTATGACTTAAAAGGAAAAGTTGTGGATGCTATTGAATTAGATGGTATGAAAAAAACTGTGTATCAGTAAAGTATTTAATATTAGTATAAATACCATTTATCTGTGGTTAAAAAGAAAAAATAAACAGGAGATATCAAAATCAAAAATGACAGGAAAAGAGGTGTAAAACTGAAAATACAAGAGTTTGAGAAATTCCCACAATTTGTCAAGACAAATGGGGATAATACTCAAGAACAAATGTCGATTTTGTAGGCTGAAAAAGTTAGTTCCTGAACCATAAGTAGAACTATCAAAAAAATAGGTTTTACCCGAAAAAAATTTATGGTCTCCTAGAAACAGATGAATTCAAACGACTTGAATTTTAGAAAAAATTAGCACAACAACCAAAATAAAATTTAGTGTATATAGATTAATCAGGAAGGGATGAAAGAGAACAATATAAGTATGGTGGGAATGAATTTGGAGAAAGATACCTGAGTCGAAAAACAGGAATTAGACATAGAATTACAAATATAATAGCTGCTTATAATCAAGAGCAATTACAAGTAAAATTTACCAAATAATTAATAATTATTTAGCTTAAAAGCCTCCCCAATAAAGGGGAAAAAAGTGCTAGGATATTCCCTGATATTCAATTCCGTTACGGTTTTAACCCAGGGCTATTTCATTCTAAAACTGTGCCATTTTATGTATTGACGAAACCACGTTATTTCAAGCGTGAATAAATTTATATTTCCCTGTCTAAAAATCAATAAATTCATTGCTAAAATATAGAATGAAATGACCCTGGTTTTAACCAGAGGTAATTATCCATTAATGAAAAGGATGCAATCGAAAATCCTTTGACGCTACAATTTTTTTCAGGAGCTTAAGACAATAAAAATGCTTGTAATTCTGTATCGTCCAAGTTTTTAGAGATATCTTCAGGGGTTATATACAGTAGCTGAAAAAGTCAGCATAAAAGGTAGAACAATTGCAGAAAAACTAAGAGACACCCATACCCGACTATCTCCTCTATAATTGCCATTTCTCCTAACTACTCCTTACTTTCTACAAAGAGTAAAAAGACTTTTTCAGTAAACCCTAATTATTAATTGTTAATTGTTAATTATTAATTTCAAACTAAAGCTTTCAATAACGTCTGAAGTTTGAGCTGAACTTCTGCCAATTCTTTATCTGGTTCAGAACCAATAACTATACCTGCACCAGCATAAAGTGTGGCATGATTTCCATCAATTAAAGCTGACCTAATACCTACAGCAAATTCTCCATTTCCTTGATGATCTATCCAACCAATCGGTGCTGCATAAAGTGAGCGATCAAAAGTTTCAAAATGCTGTATTTTTTGTTGAGCAATATTTCTAGGAAATCCTGCTACTGCTGGTGTGGGATGGAGTTCTGCTAATATTTCTAATAAATGAATATTTTGGGAAATTTCTGCTGTAATTGGCGTCCATAAATGTTGAATATTTGACAATTGTAGTAGGTGGGGTTGAGATGAATAATTGGGTTTTAATCCTAAATCTTGTAGACGTTTAATAATAAAATCTATGACAAATTGATGTTCTCGTAAATCTTTTTCACTACACAATAAACTATTGGCTAGTTTGGCATCTTGATTTGGGGTTTTACCTCTAGGTGCGGAACCGGCTAAAGCATCTGTAATTAATTGATTATTGTTGATACTTATTAAGCGTTCTGGACTTGCACATATAAAATTCTGACCTTTGCCATTACTGATAGAAAGTACATAACAGTCTGGGTAAATGAATCGTAAGTTATTTAAGGATTTGATTAAGTTGAAATTAGTTTGAGAATATATATCTATAGCATGAGCTAAAACAATTTTTCTTAAAGAATTTGAGTTGATTAGGTTTAGAGCTGAAGCAACTGATTTTTTAAACTCTTGTAAATGATTGACGTTGATTTTCCGAAATTTTTTATAGGGTTTGGTTAAAGTTGATAAATTAGCATGGTTTATCTGAGTGATTTGCTGGAATTTATCCCAAATTTTCTGGGCAAGATTTTCAATATTAATAGAATTGCTGATAACTGTATTAATCACAAATATATTGTGGTTATTTGTCTGAGCTATTTGCCAGCATGGTAGAAATATTGTTGCTGAAGGAAAGTGAGGATTTATCAATAATTTTTGTTGGGAATTACCATTTTGATGCAGGTTGTTTAAATTGGCTTGAGTATGTTTTTCAAAGAATGTAAAACTACAAAAAAAGTGGGGACCTGAAAATGGTAAATGTGTCGCACCTACAGAAATTGTTTGATTTAAACTTGATTGAATAAAAGATTGAGCTTGTGCAAAACGATTCCCACTTTTAAAGGTCGAGTAGATAGCAGCGTCAATGGCAGCGATCGCCAAGTTATTTTTGTGGATATTTGTTTCTTCAATGGCTTGTTTTTCTAAGTAAAAATGTAGTTGATGTGGTTCACAAATTTCTTCCAATACTGCTAGGGTATCTACTGGTAATATTTCCAGAGAAATACTAATTATTTTTGTCTGCATCTTGTCTGTTAATGTCTGTTGACAGTTGAACAGAAATTGATGCAGTTCTTGGCAGGTTTGAAACAGATTAACAGAAGTTGGTATTACAGGCATGAAAATAAGAATAGCAAATTTTCACTGAATCAGAGATAGCAATCGGTGGGGCTTTCCAATTCCTGACAGTGGCCAAATTTATCCCCTAGCATTAATTAATATTAGACTTTTTTTACCGAAAAATTAAGGTTTAAAGCCTCTCCTTTCAAGGGGATGAAAAAAATTTCAATTCAGTATTTCAAGCCTATGGCAACAGCTGCGAGGTACTGATAGCTGTTAACGTTAGCAAAGCTACTCTGCAAGAGGAAGTTCCTCTATGCATAGGAAGCTCCTCTATGCATAGAGGAACTTCCTCTATGCATAGGCTAACTGTTAACGCAGTTCTGACCATAGGAGGCTAACTGATAACTGAAATAACCTCCCTTTTGTGACGATAGGGGATAGGGGATTATTCAGGCAAGTCGAAAGCCTAAATCAAGGCTAATGTAAAGGAAAAATAAATTACGTTATTTTTTGTTAAGATTTTGCTCTGACTGGGAAATTAAAGTGGTAAGAGATTAAAATTTGTTGTCAGTAAAAAATATCTCTGGATAAGTATTCAGCCGTCATCTTTTAGTTTTCAGCTAGATTATAATTACTCAGACTTATTTTAAAAGAAGAAGTTATTATTGATATATTTTAGATGATTTATATCATAAATAAATAACTCTTCAGTTAATATAAGTTTATAGACTTCACTATAACAAGTAACTTATATAAATATTGGTTAAAATCAAGCATCAATTTGATAATTAATATGACAGTTAAAATAGCAAATAAATCCGATAAAAAATTATGGCTGGCTGCCATTAAACTACCTATGTATAGTGTAGCAATTATGCCGATATGGGTAGGAACAGCAATAGCTGTCTGGGAAAAAAATGCGATTGATTGGTATATTTTTTTAACGTTTATCACATCGGCAATTTTAATTTTGGCTTGGGAGAATATTACTAATGATGTATTTGACTCGGAAACAGGTATTGATAAAAATAAACACCATTCTTTGGTGAACTTAACCGGGAATAAAGACTTAATTTTTTGGCTAGGTAATTTATGTTTATTTTTGGGGATTTTGGGAATTGTAATGATTAGCTGGTGGTTGCAAGATTTGACTGTAATTGGATTAATATTGTTGTGTTGTTTTTTAGGATATGTTTATCAGGGTCCTCCGTTTAGATTAGGGTATCAAGGTTTAGGAGAGATTCTCTGCTTTTTTGCCTTCGGTCCCTTGGCAATTTCTGCTGCTTACTATAGTCAAACTCAAGATTGGTCAATTAACAGTTTAACTGCATCAATAATTATTGGAATTACTACTACTATTATTCTCTTTTGTTCTCATTTTCATCAGGTAAAAGATGATTTAGCAGCAGGAAAGCGATCGCCTATTGTGAGAATGGGAACTAAAGCAGGTTCTCAAGTTTTAAATTGGTATTGCGGGATTGTTTTTGTACTAATTTCTATCTGTGGAAGTTTAGGATTTTTCCCAGTTTGGACTCTATTAAGTTTTGCAAGTTTGCCTTTTGCTATTTATTTATGTCGTCACGTTAGTAATTATCACGACCAACCAGAAAAAGTTAGTAACTGTAAATTTATTGCAGTTTATCTACATTTTTTTAGTGGATTACTATTTGGTTTAGGATTTGTTATCTGAATTGAAGAATATTCAGGATAACTAAAGTAAGCATTGAGCTGATAGCTATAGTCATTTTAGTTAAGTTTGAAACGAAGGTTTCTTGCTGTTAAAGGGTTTCAGCTAAAAAACTGTTTCATTCTTATTTGAAGTGACTATAAATGCTTAAATTCATAAATGAATGCCCTAAATTTATTTACAGGGTTTTTCACCTTGGTTCTTCCAATATAGTGTTTTTCAAGTTAGTGAAGTAGAGTTATTTTTCTGATTTTCTATTTCCTGCTTACCGAATTACTATTCTGTAGGGACGTTGCATGCTAACATCCCTAGCTAATTCCTAAAATCAAGGAATTTTCTATTTTACGCTTTTTGGGAATTGCTACATAGCAATCTTAAATTGATGGTGGTAATTTTTATAACAGTTGAACCTATCCCACTAATAACATTTTTGCTCAAAAGCCCAAATATTCTTAAAGATAAAAAGGAAAAATCTAGCTTTTCAGGAAAATTTCACTTAAGTAAATAAGCATTTTTATGTGGGGTGGGATAGGTTAGTTAATTTGAACTGAAAAGCTTTAAAATTAAGGCTCCTGACTTTTGTACGGGCGATTCGTTCTTCGCCCCTACGACCAAAATATTACAACTTAAATAGGATTGCTATAATATTAGGATTGCTATAATATGTTATGGTTTGTCAAGTACAACAGTCTATAATTTAGAGGCTAGCTTTGTAATACCAAATATAACAATTTGTCAAAAGGAACATTAAAAGGATGGTTAATAAAATTCAAAAAAGTGAAAAAGAGTGGAAAGAACAACTCACACCAGAACAGTTTAATGTAACCAGAAAAAAGGGAACTGAAAGACCATTCACAGGGGAATATTACAACAATAAAGAAAAAGGAATATATAAATGTATTTGTTGTGGTACAGACCTATTTAGTTCAGAAGAAAAATACGATTCTGGCACAGGTTGGCCTAGTTATTGGGCACCTATTAATCAAGAAAATATCAAAGAAGAAGCAGATTGGAGTTTGTTTATGCGGAGAACAGAAATTCTCTGCAATAATTGTGGTGCTCATCTTGGTCATGTTTTTCCAGATGGTCCTGCTCCAACAGGGTTGCGTTATTGTTTGAATTCTGCTGCGCTGAAGTTTGTTAAAGCTGAATAAATAATAGATAATAGATAATGGATAATTGATAATGGATAATTAAAGATAGTTTTCATTATCAATTATTCTTTGAAAAGGAGAATTTTTCAACCTAATTATCCATTATATTAAGTTACTTTTTCAGAATTATCGATTGATGGTTGATGGAAAAATTTATCAATTTAATTACTTTTTAACTGAAAAAAACAAGAAACAAATTATTTTATTACTACATGGATTTATGGGGAGTAGTGATGATTTTATAGAAGTAATTCCTCAGTTATCTAAAAAATTTTGTTGTCTAACAGTTGACTTACCAGGGCATGGAAAAACTAGAGTTTTTGGCAGTGAAGAATATTACAATATGCCCAATACTGCCATAGCATTGATTGGTTTATTAGACGATTTAAAGATTGAAAAGTGTTATTTATTTGGCTATTCAATGGGTGGAAGATTGGCATTATATCTGGCAATAAATTTTCCTACTCGGTTCGAGAAAATAATATTGGAGTCAGCATCTGCAGGGTTAAAAAGCAAAGTAGAGCGATCGCTTCGTTATGAGTCAGATTTAAAATTAGTTGATAAGTTGGAAAATAGTAACTATGAAGAGTTTTTATCGAACTGGTATAGTCAAGCATTGTTTAAATCTTTAAAAGAGCATAATAATTTTGATAAAGTTAGAAAAAGGCGGTTGGAGAATAATCCATTGGAATTAGCAAAATCTCTCCGAAATTTAGGAATAGGTAATCAACCTTCACTTTGGGGTAAATTATTAAATCATCAGATTCCTACATTATTAATGGTGGGAGAATATGATCATAAATTTCAAGCTATTAATACTGAAATGGCAGAATTATGTCAGGTTGCTAAAGTGAAAATAATTCCTGAATCTGGTCATAATATTCACTGGGAAAATCCTAGAGAATGGGTTGAAAGTATAATAAATTTTTGGAAAAAATGAAGAGAGAATAGGGTATAAAGCTACTCTTGTCATCAGTCTTAAAAGCTTTTTTTAAGAGGGAGTTAGGAAGTAATTCATTAATGGATAATGGATAATTACCTCTCCCTTTTAGGGAGAGGATTGACTAAAAGGAAAATTTTTTTTCCCCTATCCAAGGGGAGGCTAACAAAGCTGAATTATTTAATTATTAATTGTTAATAATTAATAATTACTTTTTCTTTTTAAGAAGAGGATTACTTAAAAAGATTTTTTTTCTTCTCAAGCAGAGATTGGATATGGTTATACCATTTCGACCTGATGTTGCGCTTAATAAAAGATAAAAGCTATTAGTAAAATTAAGGTCTGGGTAAGAATTATTAAGCGCATTGTTACAGAGAAATGGTATTAGGTAACCTATCCATCCCATCCTACGGACTGCTCCACAAACGACCGCTTTTTCATCCCCTTGAAAGGGGAGATTTGAGATATTATTTTTTGGTCAAAGTATTCATCTTCCTAAAGTTATGGTGAATTTCTTGGCGATAAATAATTGTTTTTTCACAATTTCCTTATTCCCTATTCCCAGTTAAGTATTTTCTATCTTCTTTTTTATATTTCCTGATACATTCAATCTCTTAAAGGATTTTTTCCTTATTTATTTAGTATCTCTCACCTTAAAACTTTATCTCACTATTAATCGAAGAGGTAAGGGGTGAATTTTTTGAAAAAAAATATTATCAAAAAATTATGCAATAGAAATCATGCGCTACAAACTAGAATTTTCCCCCTACAAACGAAACTTCAAACAACCTCTCAAAACCAGTCATGGTATCTGGAATATTAGAGAAGGAATTATTCTACAACTAACCAGTAAAACTGGAGAAACAGGTTTAGGTGAAATTGCACCTTTAAGTTGGTTTGGTTCGGAAACTTTGTCGGAAGCTTTAGATTTTTGTCACCAATTGCCAAAAGAAATTACAACAGAAACAATTTTTTCTATTCCGGATAATTTACCTACTTCTAAATTTGGCTTTGAATCAGCTTGGGAAAATGTTAAACAAGTAGAAATAGAGGATAAAGAAGAATTAAAAAAACCTAATTTTTACAGTGCTTTATTACCAGGGGGAAAAGCAGCTTTAGAAATTTGGGAGCATCTTTGGGAAAAAGGATCTCGTACTTTCAAATGGAAAATTGGAGTTGATAAAATTAAAACAGAACTAGAAATATTTCAGCAGTTAGTCAAAGAACTGCCTAGGGAAATAAATCTGAGATTGGATGCTAATGGAGGATTAAATTTTGAGGAAGCAAAGCAATGGTTAGAAATCTGCGAAAATCTCAACATAATTGAATTTATTGAACAACCTTTACCTGTGGATAAATTTTCAGAAATGTTGGAATTAAGTAATTCCTACTCTACCCCTATTGCCTTAGATGAATCTGTTGCCAACCTCAGCAAAATGCAACAATATTATCAAAAGGGTTGGCAAGGAATCTTTGTGATAAAACCTTCTATTTTTGGTTCGCCTGCGGAACTCCGTAACTTTTGCCAAAGTTATTTTATTGATGCAGTTTTTTCTTCAGTATTTGAAACAAAAATTGGCAGAAAAGCAGCACTTAAACTTGCTACAGAATTACAAGCAAATTTAATAAAAAATCGTGCTTTTGGTTTTGGTGTTACCTACTTTTTTGATGAAGATAGGGTATACACGGATTTTGCCACTAATACACATATGAATATAGATACCTTTCTGGTTTGAGAGAAAATTCAGGCAGAAGTAGAAATTTTCAGTCTGGCATCTGGGGTAGCGAGTCGAACTTTATCTATATAGTTATGGCAGATGAAATATTTGGCGACTCTGGAAAATTTTGCCGAGAAAATCTTCTCTGATTTGAGAGAAAATTCAGGCAGAAGTA
>NZ_JAAHHT010000019.1:24520-128438 GCF_010672085.1 Okeania sp. SIO3I5 | reverse complement strand
TACCAAAATGACCATCTATATGAATTAAATCAGTGGTTGCAAATGCAACTTTCATTGTTGTTTTTCCTCCTTGCTTGTTGTATGTAGCAAAAACTGTTCGTAAGCATTTAGCTATTAGCAGCAATCCTATATAGATCGCAAGATTTCATTGTAGGGGTTTGGTCTCCAAACCCAAACGCCAACGGATTTGGAGACCAAACCCCTACAGTTTTTTCTCACGAATGATTTCATGTTCAGGACTTACGCAAATTATTACACAACACGCTATCTGTATGGGGCGAATGCCATTCGCCCCTACGAGATATGGCGCTTGGTGCGTAAGTCCTGATACTGCTACTGTAGTGACAATAATGAATAATCATTAGTATGAATTTTGGATTCCTCTTGCTCTAGGAAAATATTACCAATATCAAACAATAAATTCATTGTACCACGATAACCTACATAACAACGTTGCCCGTTACCGAGGCGATCGTGAATTGGCATTCCCATCCGATAGAGAGCAATACCTAACTTCTCAGATATTAGCTTACCATGAGAATTAGTAATTAGTAAATCCGAACCTGCTGCTACTTCCTCGAAGTCTCCCAAGTCTCCAACTATCACATTTTCTGTGGGTAACTTTTCTAGTAAAGGCGATCGTGTCGTTGTAACAGCAGCTTTAATATCTGCCCCCATTTCCCGCAAAAACCAACTTGTTGCCCAAAGTGAATCTGGTTCCAGAGCAATAGATATTTGCTTATGTCCAAAATAGAAGTGAGTATCCAACATCGCATCCTGTAACTGACGGCGTTGACGCTGATACTTCTGAGGCACTTCGCAACCTTTGTCAAGATGGAAGTCAGTTCGAGACACAACTAACTGAGACAATTTTAACATGAAACTGTCTACAGCACCCAAACCTGTCAATCGAGGAAAAACTTGATATTGAGTCCCAAATTTTTCTTGCAAAATTATCGCTGCATTCCGTAGACTTTCCCCAATAACAAAGGTGAAAGCTGAGTGGCATAAATTACGCAATTCCTCTATTGTTGTACCACCCGAACTCGTCGCACTATAAATATCATCAATTAAATGTCCGTCCAAAGACTGAGATATATCCGGTACAACTATGGGAATTAAACCAAAACCTTCCACAATATCTTTAACTTCCTGCACATCTCCAGGAGCAAGACAAGAACCCGCTAAAATTGTAATCAAAGGTTTTTCAGTTTCCCTGGGAATAGGTTCGCCATAATCATAAGCTACTATACGTTCTACTGTAGCAGCAAAACCATCCTGAGCAGAACCCTTATAATCTGGAGTAGAAACATTTAATATGGGGAACCCATCTAACTCCGGATGATCTTCCCTAAATCTCTTGAGAATGCCTTCCATATCATCGCCCCTGGTTTCAGTTAAACCAGTAGTCAACAAACCAATAACTTCTGGGTTAGACTTCTCAATTTGAGTCAGCAGCGCTTTATCAACGTTATCCTCTCCTCCCAAAATAGTTGTCACTTCGCTCATAGCAGTGGTAGACAGGGGAATAGCTTCCTGGAAATGATTCACCAACAATACCTTGGCAAAAGCAGTACAACCTTGAGTCCCATGGAACAGTGGCATCATCCCGTTAATTCCTAAGTACGCTAAGGAAGCACCCAGAGGTTGACTGAGTTTCAGAGGATTTGTGGATAACGGATTTTTATGAACATTGACTGTTGCGGGTGGAATATTAGTCAGACTTGGTAAAGTTTCTAATGCTGACACATCATCTATTTGACATTCCTCTAACCAAGGTGCAGGTTGTCGCATTTGTTCCCAAACTGGACTATGGAGAGCTTCATCTAATTCTTTTGCCATTTCAATCATCCCATGATATCCAGCGTAGGGATGATGACGTTCTTGGTTAATGTGTAAAAACGGAATTCTCGCTTTCAGGGCAGTATATTGGTTACGGCCTCCGGCGATGAGCATATCAGCTTTGGTGTCGGCAATGACTTTCAGCAGAATTTGGGCATTACCCTTTTCTAGCAAAATGCCATCTTTACCAAGCAACTTTTTGATTTTAGCTTTATCCTCTTCCGTACTTTTCTTGGTGCTAGTGGCAACCACATCCATACCTAAATCTTTAGCTGCCGAAATAATAGACCAACTTTTTACCCCACCCGTGTAAAGTACAACTCTCTTACCTTTGAGACGTTGGCGATAGGGTTCTAATATTTCTTCAAGAATAGCTGTTTCTTCAGCAATGAGTTTTTCTGTTCGCTCTTTCAAGTCAGCATAACCAAGTTGAGCTGCTATATTTCGGAGACAGTTATTAATATCAGCAACACCATAAAATGACTCTTCAATGTAAGGAATGCCATATTCCTCCTCCATTCTCCGTGCCATGTTGATCATAGCTTTAGAGCAGATCATAACGTTGAGTTTCGCACGGTGAGCATAACAAATTTCTTTGTAGGTAGCATCTCCGGTGATTTTTGACAATACCCGAATCCCAAGTTTTTCAAACAGGGGTAACATTGCCCACATTTCACCCGCGATATTGTATTCGCCGATGAGATTAATATCGTAAGGTGTAGTAAATTCTGGTTCTGCCGTACCGACGACATGATCTACTAATGCTTCAGCACTAACCCGGTTGCCTAGATTCTTGCTACCTATAAAACCAGGAGAGTTCACAGGAATAACCGGAAGCTCTAATTTTTTCGTAGCGACTTTACAAACTGTTTCTAAGTCATCTCCAATCAGGGCAGTCACGCAGGTAGCATAAACAAAAATGGCAGGAGGTTGGTAGCGTTTTTTTAATTCAGCGATCGCCTTCAATAATTTTTTCTCACCGCCCATGATAATGTCATTTTCACCCATGTCGGTTGTGAAACCCATTTTGTAGAGATGGGAACCGGAGGAAAGACTACCACGAGTTCCCCAGGAGTTACCAGAACAACCTAAAGGCCCATGAACCAGATGAGCTGCATCTGTGATAGGTACGAGAGCGATGCTAGCTCCGTCAAAAGCGCAACCTCCCTGAGCAGCTCCAGGTGCTGCTTGTTGGTTACAGCCTTTCTGTTTTTTATCTCCGTTATTTTTCTTATGGTTGTGTTCGCAACCAGGCTCATTTAATAGTTCGGCAACTTTGCCTGGGGTCATCATAGCCATGTTATTAATTCTCTTTATTAACTATGTTGGGGCGGGGTTATTTCAGTTATCAGTTATCAGTTATCAGTTCCTCTGGCTGTTTGCGCAGCATTCCGTAGGAAAGTCAGAGGATTGAAATGCTGAAGTTTATTCTTTTCATACCCTTTTAAGGGGAGGTTGGAAACCTGATTTTTAAGTTAGGAGTGGGGGAGCAGGGGAGATTAGAGTATTTTTTAACCTTTTTCTCCTAGAGTATCTAATCTTAGGATGACAAATTTTTATTATTGGTTTTGTATAAAAGTTAGCATTTTGTAGGTTGGGTTGAGGTGCTCACACAGATTATGCCACGGATACACAGATTAAATAGGGCTTGCTGATTAAATCTCAAAGTTCGGTTGAGGAACTGATACCTAACAGATAAAGGTTAAGGTTCAGTAGGGTGCATTAGACGGCTATAACTAACAGGTGTGAAAGGAATTTAGCAGTCCGTCGCAGGGCAGCATTTTAGATTTGTCTGTCTACTACTGCAATACTGAAAAAGCAATAGTAGATTTAGACTCAATTAGGAGAACCCAAAGTTGTTGTGCAATAATTAAAGTATCAATTCTACCGCGTAAAATTTCATCCTTGTCTTCTACTTCTACTTTAACACTTGATTCAGTAGTGAAATAGAAAGGTTCATCATATAAACCTGCTAAAGCAAGTAAAGGTCCAATTAATAATTGATTAATCGCACCTTCTGTCAGAGGACTTCGTTTTCTATGACGTAAAAATCGTCTTTGAATTTCGTCTAACTTCTCCTTTTCTTCAGCAGTGAGCTTCGGTAAATCTTGTTGCCATTCCTGAAAGAAGAGGTCATTATCTGTAGGAGATAACTTAAACCTTTGCTCAAGATCGCCTAGAGTACAGATAGTTGTGAAAATAGGAGAAGTTTGAACCATATAGGAATAGGGAATAGATAGCAGTTTCAGTATAACTTATCCCTGAAAACCTGTCAAACGAATTGTAGGGGCAAACTGCCATTTGCCCCTACAAAAAATAAGTCCAGTATTAGGGTGCGTTAGCGAAGCTAACGCACCCTACAAAATGGCTAATGATCTGTCTCAGATACCCTACTTAATCCGTATATCCGTGCCATAATCCGTGTGAGCCATTTGCCCCTACAAAAACTATATGGTTAATGAATTAACGAATCAAGTCAAAAGATGTATCGTTAACACCTAACTCCATGCTACCACGGTCTAACTCATCAAGAATAGTATTAACGATCCAGTTGAGTAGATTGAATGCTCCCTTATATCCTAAGATAGAATAACGGTGCTGGTGGTGACGGTCAAAGATAGGATAACCAATACGTACTAATGGAGTACCAGTATCACGTTGTAGGAACTTACCATAGGAGTTACCAATCAACAAATCAACTGGCTCAGTATCCAACAATGAACGTAAGTGCCATAAATCCTTACCGATCCAAACTGTAGCTTCTTGACCATTAGGATCGTTAGCTAACAATGCTTTAGCTTCTTCTTCAAAACCAGCAACGTTACCGTTAGTAACAACAACGTGAACTGGCTGCATACCTAATTCTAGAGTGAAGTTCAACAAACCTAATACATGGTCAGGATCACCGTAGATAGCGATGCGCTTGCCGTGTAACCAAGCTTGAGAGTCAGTGATAGCGTCAACTGCACGACCACGCTCAATTTCTAGCTCTTCAGGAATAGCCTTACCAGTCAATTCAGACAACGCCATTAAGAACTCATCAGTACCACGGATACCGATAGGACGATATGTAGCTGTAGTTTGACCGCCTTCTTTCTCTAGGTACTCTAGAGTCTTAGGAGTGGAATACTTCTGGAAGGAGATAGTAGCCTTAGCATTGATAGAATCAGCACCTTCTTCTAGAGTTGTACCACCATTGTACATCTTGAATTCACCCAAGTTAGGAGAATCAAAGCTCTCAGCGTTATCAGCTAAAATAGTGCTAGAAACATCCATTGCAGATAGAATACTCTTCAAATCCCGGATGTTACCAATGTAAGGGTCAAAACCAGGGATGAAGTTGATTTTACCATTATCTGTTTCTGCTTTCTTACCTTCAGTTAGAGCTACCAGAATACCCTTGAGCATATTGTCATAGCCAGTGATGTGAGAACCAACAAAGCTAGGAGTGTGAGCAAAAGGAACTGGGAACTCTTGAGGAACTGCACCTTGGTTTTTGGAGTTAGTGATGAATGAACCTAAGTCATCTCCAATAACCTCTGCCATACAAGTGGTGCAGAGAGCAATCATTTTAGGTTTGTACAAAGCATAAGAGTTTGCCAAACCATCAACCATGTTCTTGAGACCACCGAATACCGCAGCATCTTCAGTCATAGAAGAGGAAACAGCTTGGAATGGCTCTTTGTAGTTACGAGTTAAGTGAGAACGGAAATAAGCAACACATCCTTGAGAACCATGTACAAAAGGAAGAGTTCCTTCAAAACCTGCAGCTGCAAAGATAGCACCTAAAGGCTGACAAGCTTTAGCAGGGTTAATAGTTAGAGCTTCACGAGCAAAGTTCTTTTCGCGATATTCCCAACTTTTTGTCCACTCACGAACTCTGTCTACTTCTTCTTTGGAAGGACCGCCTTCAAATTCTTTCTTCCGCTCGAACATTTCTTGATATTCTGGTTCTTGGAAGAGTTGAAAGTGATCTTTGATTTTGTCTACATTCTGACTCATGGTGTTTATCCTCTATGGTATTGTTCGGAAGGAAGAAGGAAGAAGTAAGAAGAATTTCAACTACAACTTCTAATTCCCAATTCCTAGTCAAATCTTTCTTTGTATATTGGGGTTGCCGTAGAGATGGCATTACCCCATTTCCTAACTAAATTTATCTTCAAAGTCAAAAGCAAATCAAGTGAGGGCGAATGGCATTCGCCCCTACAACTTCTGACTTCTACTAGCTAGCTTGCTTCCAAGGAGCCTTGATTAAGTTCCAAGTTGGGCTGTTGAGAGCTAGATCCATGTCACGAGCAAAGATAGCGAATCCATCATAACCGTGATAAGGACCAGAATAATCCCAAGAGTGCATTTGACGGAATGGCATACCCATTTTCTGGAATACATACTTCTCTTTAATACCAGAAGCAATTAAGTCTGGCTTTAATTTCTTAGCAAATTCTTCAAATTCGTAGCCACTAACGTCATCGTAGATTAGAGTACCTTCTTGAGCATAGTCAGCAGTACGCTTGTAATCGTCACCGTGACCGAATTCATAACCAGTACCGATAACTTCCATCCCTAAATCGTCAAAAGCAGGAATAACGTGACGTGGACGTAAACCACCAACCATCATCATTACTTTCTTGCCTTCTAAACGAGGACGATACTTAGCAATTACTGCATCAGCTTGTTCTTGGTAGCGAGCAATTACTTTCTCTGTATTTTCTTTGATTGTATCGTCGAAATAAGAAGCAATCTTCCGTAGAGACTTAGCGATTTGAGTAGGACCAAAGAAGTTGAATTCTGTCCAAGGTATACCATACTCTTCTTCCATGTAACGGCAGATGTAGTTCATGGAGCGGTAGCAGTGAATGAGGTTAAGATTCACTCTAGGAGCCATGAATACTTCGTTAAAAGTACCGTCACCTGTTGCTTGGCTAACTACTCTTAGACCGATTTCATCTAATAATAAACGAGAACTCCAACCGTCACCACCGATGTTGTAGTCAGCGATTAAGGATACGTCATAAGGAGTGGTTTCAAAGCCGATCTCTTCGTTAGTTATCTTTGCAGATGGCTCGTATACCCAGTCACGCACTGTGTCGTTAGCAATGTGGTGACCTAATGACTGAGAAACACCACGGAAACCTTCGCAACGTACTGGTACAACTGGCTTATTGAGTTCTTTAGCAGCTTTCTTAGCTACTGCTTCGATGTCATCTCCAATTAGACCTACTGGGCATTCCGATTCAATTGTGATACCAGCATTCAGAGGGAATAAATCTTCGATTTCATTCATGATTTTGGCGAGTTTCTTATCTCCACCAAAAACGATGTCTCTTTCTTGGAAATCAGAAGTGAACTGCATTGTACCGAAAGTATCAACACCAGTTACACCGTTATAATAGTTACGACGACCTGCCCAAGAGTAGTAACCGCAACCAACTGGACCGTGACTGATGTGAACCATGTCCTTAACAGGACCCCAAACCACACCTTTTGCTCCAGCAAAAGCACAACCACGAGTTGTCATTACACCAGGAACTGATTTAACATTGGACTTAACGCCACAGTCAGATCCTTTTTCTTCGATAACGTTGAGGTGCTTTTTCCGTCTCTTAGCAGCTTTCTCAGGATAAGCGTCTAAGACTTCTTGAATTAACTTTTTATTCTGTTCGATTTGTTCAGATGTCATGTTACATATCTCCTTTGGGATATTTGAAGATTTTGGTGTTTGAGTTTTGTATTAGTTACTGGGGGCAGTTGCTTTTTTATCATCTACAAAACCTGCCCCCTACAAAACTGATTAATACAAGACTCACCACTATTTGTGTCTCGATCTGGGGTGCGCTTGGCACACCCCTACTTTTGTGCTAGAAGATTTTTAGCTTATTTAGCTGTTTTCTTTGCTGCTGCTGCTAAAGCTGCATCTTGTTCTGCAATTTGCTTCTGACGATCTTCTTCGTCTCCTAATAGACCGAATTCAATTAACAACTCTTCTAATTCATCCATTTCTAGAGGAGTAGGAATAGTTAGTTTGTCGTTGTTGATGATCTTTTGAGCCAATGCATCATACTCTTGAGCTTGGTTATCTTCTGGAGAGTATTGCTCAACAGTCATACGACGGATTTCAGCGCGTTGTACAACGTTGTCACGAGGTACGAAGTGAATCATTTGAGTGTTGAGACGAGCTGCTAAGTTCTCAATTAACTCAACTTCACGGTCAACTTTACGGCTGTTACAGATTAAACCACCTAAACGTACACCACCAGCATGAGCATACTTAAGAACACCACGAGCGATGTTGTTAGCAGCGTACATTGCCATCATTTCACCGGAACATACGATGTAGATTTCTTGAGCTTTGTTTTCACGGATAGGCATTGCAAATCCACCGCAAACAACGTCACCTAGTACGTCATAACTTACGAAATCTAAGTCTTGATAAGCACCTTCTTCTTCTAGGAAGTTGATAGCAGTGATAATACCACGACCTGCACAACCAACTCCAGGCTCAGGACCACCAGACTCAACGCAACGGATACCAGCGAAACCATCTTTCAATACTTCGTCTAGTTCTACATCTTCAACTGCACCGCGCTCTGCAGCAACGTGTAGTACAGTAGTTTGAGCTTTAGCGTTTAAGACTAAACGAGTAGAGTCAGCTTTAGGGTCACAACCTACGATCATAATTCTCTGACCGTGACGGTTAGCCATTGCAGCTAGAGTGTTCTGAGAAGTAGTGGATTTACCGATACCGCCTTTTCCGTAAAATGCAATCTGACGCATGATAGATTTCTCCGTTTTGTTAGTGTGTTTGACTTGAAATTATGAACGAATGTGATTTTTTTGCTGTATAGGGTTTCCTTAGATTCTGTGTTTAATAGCTGCTGTTTCTAGGGCTTTTGGCTTTACAGCACCACATTCATAAATTTGTTCATGTAAGAACAGTGTGTATTTAGCAGCAACATTGAGTGCCCGGAGGCGCTCGCCCTAAAGCTTGAGCAGGCATTGCCTGCGTGTATATAGTTGTCATTAATGCACCCGTTATTATCAGTTATCAGTTATCAGTTATCAGTTATCAGTTGTTAGTGTTCAGTTCTCCTCAATAACTTCTATTTTCAGTAGACCTGAAAGACTTGAAAAATTTATTGAAATGGAGCTACTGAGAATTCTTAACTGTTAACTGTTTTATACCGATTCTACTACAATACTTTCGCTGACTCGTTCTTTCAATGTAGCTTCGATCGCTCCTTTGAGTGTCGCCATTGCACTACTGCAAGTACCACAGGCACCTTTGAGTGTTACTAGGACGCGATCGCCATCTATATCGAACAACTCAACATCTCCTCCATCTTCAGCGAGAACAGGTCTCACTTCTTGTTCCAAAACTTGTTGAATTAATGTAATTTTTTGTAGGTTTGTGAGTTTTGTTGCTGGTTTAGTAGTTGTAGGAAGTTGTTGTGTTATTGGTTCTGGCGTTTCGTAAACCGATGCGATTAGATCGTCAATATCTGCCAGACAGGAACCACAACCACCACCAGCCTTCACATAGTTTGTTACCTCTTCTGCTGTTGTGAGATTGTTTTCCCGGATAACTCGCTTAATCTTGTTTTCCGTAATTGCAAAACAACTACAAACTAATGCGCCTTCGTGGTCTTCTTCGTGAACTTCTACTTCAATACCTTTATACTTAAAGATTGCTGCTTCTAATGCTTCCTCTCCCATGACTGAACAGTGCATTTTTTCTTCTGGCAATCCTCCCAGGTATCCCGCGATATCCTGGTTTTTAATATTCATGGCTTCGTCTACAGTTTTGCCTTTGAGCATTGCCGTTAGGGCAGAAGATGAAGCTATCGCACTAGCACAGCCAAAGGTTTGAAACTTTGCATCTAATATTTTACCAGAGGCTTCATTTATTTTGAGGTGTAGACTTAAAGCATCTCCACACGCTATACTTCCTACCTCACCGCTAACTACCTTTTCCCCCTCTTGTTGGTCTGTAATAGTTCCTTGATTTTGGGGGTTATAGAACAAGTCCATTACCTTTTCAGTATATTCCCACATAGCCCTTATTGTTTAGAACACCCTAGTTTTTACTGATGAAAAATTCTGCTTTTTCTTGAAGGTTAATACCCAGTTAGTAGAGCAATAACTTATTAATTTGAAGAGGTGGGTTAAACTTGATATTATTATCATTGCACATTTTTTCAAATCAAGCAACCCCTTTTTACCTTTTTTTCCAAATTAAAAATATTCAAGCGTTCGGCGTCAAAATTATTTACCAATCCTAGAAATTATATTTTTATCTTCCAGGTTAGGAAACATTTTTTTTGTTGACCTTGCTACAATTTTGTGAGTTTATAGCGTGATGTATACCCCTCTTTAACCTCTACAATGATTGTGGCTTAATCAACGGAGCTTTTCTGTTATTTTCACTACATTTTGTAGCGTAAACAAAAGTGTAGCAATCCTTAAAACATTACAATGTTTTCTCCAAGCATCAAGAATTAGGAAGTAGTTCTCAATTCTAAATTCTCAGATTAGGATGATACAGTTGCCTGCTGACGCTCTTGCAGCCAATCAGCTTGGTCGTTTTTGAAAGGAGATAAAGCACGCAAACGTTCTGCTATGCTGGGCATCACCCCTAACACTTCCTCAACTTCTTGGCGAGTTGTATAACGTGATAGAGAAAAACGAATCGAGCCATGTAAAACTGTGTAGGGCAAACCCATTGCCCGCAAAACGTGCGAAGGTTCCAGAGACCCAGAAGTACAAGCAGAACCAGAAGAAGCACAAATACCATAATGGTTCAAATGGAGTAATATCGCTTCTCCCTCAATATATTTGAAGCCAATATTAGTAGTATTAGGCAACCTCTGAATAGGATGACCATTAACAGCACAATCAGGAATAGCAGCTAGAATACTGTTTTCTAAATAATCGCGCAGTTCCCGTTCCTTGTTGATATGCGCTAAATGCTCTTGTGCCAATTCACAAGCTTTACCCAGAGCAATCAGACCAGGGACATTTTCGGTCCCGGCACGGCGTCCCCGTTCCTGATGTCCCCCAAGCAATAACGGACGGAACCGAGTACCACGGCGCACATACAAAGCAGCAATACCTTTAGGAGCGTGCAACTTATGACCAGACAAAGCCAGCATATCTATAGTGCTATTCTTCATATCCAAGGGCACTTTTCCTACTGCTTGCACCGCATCAACATGGAACAGCGCACCATATTCCTTAGCTATTTGCCCAATTTGCTCTATGGGGAAAATTACACCTGTTTCATTATTGGCGTACATAACTGAAACTAGAGCAGTATTACCTGTAATAGCAGCTTCCAGTTCAGTTAAATCTATCATTCCCTGGCTATCTACTGACAGATAAGTAACTGTATATCCCTGCTTCTCCAAATGTTTACACACATTCAAAACTGCCGGGTGTTCTACTTGAGTAGTAATAATATGCCGTTTATTAGGTTGAGCGGTAAGAGCAGCACGAATGGCAGCATTATCACCCTCAGTACCACAACTGGTAAAGACAATTTCTGTATCTTCGGCGTTGAGTAAAGCTGCTACTTGCGATCGCGCATTTCTCACTGCCTTACCAACTTGTCCGCCAAAACTGTGCATACTAGAGGGATTACCATAAAATTCACTCAGGTAAGGCAGCATTTCCGCTAGCACTGCCTCATCTACTTTAGTGGTAGCATTATTGTCTAGATAAATGGTTTGTTGCATAGCTGAGTAAAAAATTGAGGTGATGGTTGTAAGTAATATCAAATCGGTCTGCTTCGGAGTGTTATCAGAAACCGGGTTTATTAGGAGAAAGATGTTAGTATGGTAGGCGATCTCATACAAACCCGGTTTCTATGCTCTAATATTAAGAACTAGCACAGATAAAACAGTAGTCAAATATTCTTGATTTCTGTATAACTGCACTAACCTTTATACATTGAAAATTAAAGCTTAAAGTTGCTCCGACAATCTTTCCGAGTAGAGTTAAAACCACTAAAGCCAATAATTTCGCTGCTTGGTCTCATTCATTTAAGAAACCAACTTGTTATAAGTAACAAACCAGGAATCCATAATCTGCTGGTACTGGTGCTGTAGCTAATGTGATCAGAAACCGGGTTTGTGAGAGATAGATATTAGTATAGTAGGGTATCTAAATACAAACCCGGTTTCCATACTTTACTTTGTGGGAGTGAATAGCACCAGTGAAGCATTGGGAAACGCAATGATTGCAGGAAATACATTAGCTAGTAATGATTTAACTAGCTATTAGCTTTTAGCTATCAGCTTGCTGACTGCTGATTGCTGATTGCTGATTGCTGATTGCTAATTATTAACTCATTACCTATGCAGGTTGTATTAATTTTATGAATTGCTTGTAAAAATCTAAAGCAACTGTTTCAATTACATCATAGCTTTCTACTACGTCTATTCCTGCGTTGAGTACCTTTTCTTTAGGACTCTCACCAATTTTAGAAACCAGCACAGCTTTGCAATCAGAAATTGCCTTGATGATATTCTCCAGACTTCCTTCTTCACCATAACCACCTAGACAATAGTGGTCAACTTTCCGGTGAGCAATAAATCTGGCTTTCACACCATCCACTTCATAGATCATAAACTCTTTAGCATGACCAAAGTGTTGATTAACTAATCCGTTACCCTTACTTGCTACTGCCAATAGTATTGGCGGACCCGCTTCAGCAACTTTTTCAGGAGCTTGAACTTCTGCCTTAGCTTCTGCTAGTTTATTGCGGAAACCTTCAATACCAGCATGAACTTCTTTGCGCTTCTCCAAGTCATATTCTGGAGTCATCTCCATGATGGCTTCTTTTGTGAATTCCTTACTACGATCTTCACCTAAGAGACCAACTGCATCTGCACGACATTGACGACAATGGCGCATCATTTTCATACCACCAACATCACATTTGTCTTGTAATTCTTTTAATTCTTCAGTGGTAGGACCGCGCTGACCATTTAAACCGAAGTAAGTACCGTGTTCTGGTGAAGAAATTAGAGGCATAATGTTATGGATAAATGCACCCTTAGAACGAACAACTCTGTTAACTTCTTCTAGGTGTTCGTCATTAATACCAGGAATCATCACTGAGTTAACTTTGCAGAGAATATCAGCTTTTTGGAGCAAGTCCAAAGATTCCATTTGCCTTTGATGCAGAATTTTGACTCCTTCAATTCCTCTGTAACGCTTCCGCTTGTAATGAACCCAAGGATAAATCTTTACCCCGATTTGAGGGTCAACCATATTAATTGTTAGAGTAACGTGGTCAACGTTTAATGCTTTAATCCGATCTACATACTCAGGTAAAGCTAGACCATTGGTTGACAAGCAAAGCTTGATATCTGGAGCTTTCTCCGCTACAAGCTCAAAAGTACGGAATGTTTTCTCTGGGTTCGCTAATGGATCGCCAGGACCGGCAATACCCATAACTGTCATTTGAGGAATTTTTCCAGCAATTACTAGAGCTTTGTGAGCTGCTTCTTCAGGAGTTAGGAGTTCGCTAACTACACCAGGACGACTTTCATTTGCGCAGTCGTATTTCCGGTTACAATAGTTACATTGAATATTGCAAGCTGGTGCAACTGGAGCATGCATCCTTGCATAATGGTGATGTGCTTCTTGACTGTAGCAAGGATGGTTAGCAATGCGCTCTTGGATATTGGGAGCAACTTCCTCTTTTTTGCTACTTCCGCAACCCTTTGACGCGCAGCCGCCAGATTTTTTTTCTACTGGGGTTTCTATAGTATTTGCGAAGCTGTTGACTGTTGGTTTGGAAGAGACTTCTGTTGGCTGTAACATCTAAGTTTCCACTGGTATTGTACTAGCTGTCGCCGTGGGTGACGGATTACTCGCGTCGATACACTTAATTCTAGGTGACCGGAACATTGGCGGTGTTCTGTCAGTAGATTGTGTGTCCGGCGTTATAGTTTTTATATCAGTGGGTTTTAGACTGCTAAATTCAAAAACCGCGATTAGTTTTTATTATAATAATTAATTTTGTACTCGAATTTTTCTAATTGAATAATTTCAATTAGATCGGCATATCTCAAATTTTTTATTGGGGTATAGGTACTTGTATTTTTTAAGTGGGGTATGTGTATTTATAGGGGAATGGTATAGGCTTCTATGTACTCATGCTAGAACCTATATATGTTAGTTATTTCGCGTTTTTTTTGACCCTTCTTTTTTCTCTATGCTCGTGTACTCATATACCCCCTATTTAAGTTCATCCTTTATTACTGTATATAATGTATCAGTTTTTGGCAAGTAAATCAAATTTATCTCAACTTTTCTTTATAGTTTGCCAATTATTCCTAATAAGTCTAATAAGCAATTTGGTTAACTATGATTATTTTACAGTATTTCACATAATTAGAACAAATTTTATTTGAGAATAATTTTAATTAACGTTGTTGTATAATTCAGATAAATCCAGATATAAATTATAAATATTCACCCCCATCTTCCCACACTTCCCACACTTCTTTTTAGCTTTTGTAATTAAATTAGCAGTTTTTTCAGAATTAAGTAGATAATTTTTAACGTTTTTTTTAATATTTTCAGTTATTTTATGAGTTACACTAAAGTTGAGTACAAATTTCGATCTTCAGAGAAAACCCCACTTAAAAACCTCAAACCTGCTTAAATACAAGTATGAGGCTTGAGTACAAAAATGCTAGTACATTATTTAATAAATAATCGTACCCACTACAAAAAATACTAGCACCTATACCCCAAAATATATTTTGAACATATCTGTAATACCATCACCGTAATAGGTTAAATATTGTGAGTACAAACATAATTAACCTAATAAAGATTGAGCAGGAAATATTTCTCAATAGTTGGTAAGGCACTTGATATAAACATTTAAAAGCAAACATTCTTGTTAAACAGGGAATCCCTTTCTCAATCGATCCATGACTAAGAAATAAGGTCTCAAACCCCGCTATTTCTGGAGGAACTGGTTTAAAAGTACCTCCCCAGGAGGTTAACTGATAACTGATAACTAATAACTGAAATGACTGGCAATACCTGCACCTTACCTAACACAACTAACAATTCTAACTTGAGAAAAAGTCAAGACAACTTGAAGTCTCAAGGCAAAGTCAAGGTTGATACTAAAGTTGAACAACAAAATCTACAACTAGAATTTAATAGAGAGCTTTATTCCTCTCGTAGACAGAGATTTTGGTATAGATATTTTACCTTTCCTGAACTAGATACAATATTAACAGATTTTCAAATAATTTTCGAGCGAGATCCAGCAGCACGCAACTGGATGGAAGTTTTATGCTGCTATCCTGGTTTACACGCCTTGTTACTACACCGTCTTGCTCATAAATTGTACCGTCCAAGAGTGCCTGTAATTCCACGTTTAATTTCCCATTTGGGACGCTTCTTAACAGGAATAGAAATTCACCCAGGGGCACAAATTGGACAGGGAGTATTTATCGATCATGGCATGGGAGTCGTTATTGGTGAAACAGCAATTATTGGAGACTACTCATTAATTTATCAGGGTGTCACTCTTGGCGGTACAGGAAAAGAAACTGGTAAACGCCATCCGACTATTGGTAAAAATGTTGTAGTTGGTGCTGGTGCAAAGGTACTAGGAAATCTCAATATTGGTGATAACGTTCGCATCGGTGCTGGTTCCATTGTCTTGCGTCATGTCCCTTCTGACTGCACCATTGTCGGTATACCTGGTAGAGTCGTCTCTAAATCTGGGCAACGGACTGGAGTTCTTGAACATGGAAAGTTACCAGATGCAGAAGCTGCCGTAACTCGTGCTTTAGTTGACAGAATTGAGCAACTAGAACAACAATTGCAAACTCTCATGGGCGATACAAGGAACAGCAACAATGTTTAGTAATCATAATTCTCAACCTCAGCTGCCGTAACTCGTGCTTTAGTTGACAGAATTGAGCAACTAGAACAACAATTGCAAACTCTCATGGGCGATACAAGGAACAGCAACAATGTTTAGTAATCATAATTCTCAACCTCATCCCAAAGATTTGACTAAAATTGTGAATCTTTCTCAAGTAGACCGTTGGTTTGTTCACCATCGCTTAAAAGAGCTAATGATTAATAGTTGGTGTACCGACAATGGTGAGTTATTAGTAGAAGTCAAGAATTGCACCGATGCTATTCTGCTCCAAAGCACTGTTAAGCAATTTATTGCTCCTCGGACAGAGTTAGTAGACTGGTTAGAAAGATGCTGGAAAATGGAAGTTTTTCCTAAATACAACCATTAATTTGAATGAACAATGCTCATCCGCACATGGATATGGAATAATTAATAATTAATAATTAATAATTAATAGACTTCTTGCAGAAGTCAGGGAATAGGGAATAGGGAAGAGGGAATAGGGAAAGAATTGTTTTTATTTGATCTTCAATCCTTTCCCTTTGAGGGAGAGGTAATTATTAATTGTTAGTTGCTGAATTTCCATATCTATATACTTGTAGTTTAATTTCTTAAGGATAATATAATAAAGGATAATAATTATGGAAGGCGATCGCAAAACTACTCTATTAATTCATTTTTTGCAGGAAGAATTAGCTCTTTCGGCAGCAGCAATTTCTGTAGCACGGAAACATAGCGAAGCTTCTTGTGGTCCTCTACCAATGATTTTGTGGAAGTTTGGAATGATTTCTATTCATCAACTACAGCAAATTTTTGATTGGTTAGAGTCTTATAATAAAAATACTCATTGCTACGATCAGCTTATCAGTTAAAAGATGAATTATAAAATTTATCTAAATAAAAACTATCTGATTGGGAAACTAATGTTTAATAGAGGCAAATACTTAAACTAAAATTTAAGTAATTTAATCTAAAAATATCTGAGTTAGTTAGTTAAATATCGTTTAACAGGTGATTTTGTAGATATAGATATATATTTGCTTCGGCAGGGATATACATTATACCTAAAGTAATTAATAATTTTCCTTTGACTCGGACAAAAGTGATAAGTGATAACTGATAATTGAAATGGCAGCGATCGCTACTTTTTTTCAAAACACAAATATGTAATTATTTAGAATAAGGTATTACTTTCATATTTGAAAAAATTACAACTATTTTACAAGTGATTGTAGATATAGCAGTTGGCAGGAAACTTAAGAGTTACAGCAAAAATTTAATTATCTGATTTCTAACTTCTTACTTCTGACTTCAGCCAATATTTGTGTCAATTAAACATAGTTTACCTGTACAAAAACTACCAAATTTATTCACTATTAGCGAGGTAACTCAATGAAAGTAGATGAAGTTATAGAATTAGACGGACCCCCTACATTTGAACTCGAACAAAAAGTCAGGGTTTGCAAAATCATTCGTAATGATGGTACATTCCCAGGAAAAAATCGAGGTGACATTCTTTTGGAGGGAGGAGAGGTCGGTTACATTTGTGGCATCGGCACCTTCTTACAAAAATTTTATATTTATTCCGTGCATTTCATCAAAAAAGGAATGATTATCGGTTGTCGTAAAAATGAAATTGAACTTGTTGAGGAAAGTCATTAATGAAAGTAATATTACGGAATAATGAAGCAGGAAACTTAGAAGTTTATGTTGCTAAAAAAGACCTAGAAGAAGAAGTTGTCTCACAAAAAATTGAGGGAGACAATAAAATTTTAACTTTAACAAATGGTTGGGAACTATCTATTCCTAAAGACCAACCAGAAAAGTTACCGATAACAATAGATGCTAAGAAATTAGAATAAAGGTTTCCTTTCCATAGTTACTCCTTATTGTGCAACCGCTAGATGAGATTTATATCTTGTTTGGTGGTTTTTTTTGCGATCTCAAGTTCTTAAAAATTACAGCGCTTTTCTTTCTTGATGAACCACATCGTCACAACCAAAACCCTGTAGGGACGTTCAATGGAACGTCCCTACTGTGGTCTACTCAACTGAAAAGCACTGTAAGGTAACAGAGAACAGTAGCGATCGCGCGATGTAGGGCATTATATCAAATCCAGTTAAACAACCTCACTATCAATCTAGTAGTCATATCATGTCCGGTAGCATCAGTATTGTATGCAAAGATAGGGAACAGGAAGGAAAAATACTTAAGAGGAAGAAAAAAACTTAAATTTCCTGTAGATATTCACCTTGTGGAATAGGCATCTTGCCTGTTAGATTTACACAAACGATACCAGTGGACATGATATCAGTAGTCATATAGAATCCGGGTAATTAGTTATCGTATTACTGAGGAGTAATGAGTAATGAGTAAGGAGTAAGGAGTAAGGAGTAAGGAGTAAGGAGTAAGGAGTAATATCAAATCCGGTTGAATACAAGAGTGTATTGTTGGGGGAGATGGTCCGATTGTCCGATTTAATAATGAACATATACTATATAACCGGATTCTATATCAGTAGTCGTAGGGGCGATTTCCTACAGAATGCTCTGCAAACGCGAATCGCCGGTATACTAGAAGATACGCTCATTACTTGTTTCGACTACAGGACTTACGCAAAGAAACCCCGTTTCTAGGCTAAATCATTGTTTTTGACAATAAACGTTTACGACAAACCGGGTTTCTGGGTTTGCATGGCTTTAGTCCTGTACTATTAAGAATTTCACACTCAACTGCCTACACACTTCAGGCATAACTCTGTAAAATAGTTAGTATCTTGTTTTTGTCGGAAGATAAAATTTATTTTTTGAGTCTTGGCTCTAATTTTTAGCCGCTGAGATAACTCCTGGCTTAGATTTGTTCGACATAGATGAGATAATACCTGGAATTGCGGAAAAGTACGCAATGAATCAAAATTTCCAGTATTATTTTGATCCGTATAATCTTTGTATATTTATAACATGAAAACCTCCCCTGTCTACAACTGGAATCAAGAAAACTTAACCACACTAATAAATACTACCAACCATATCCGTCAATATCTAGAAAATAAGTTGGAAGATAAAACACTACAACCCCTACCTTCTGACATAATACCACCTACTTCAGCTTTAGCTAGATTGTGTCACATATTTAGCCTCACCGAATTTGAGCGGGATATCCTCCTGCTGTGTAGCACCCTAGAGATTGAACCCAACCTGGCTGATTTATGTGCTAAACTCCAAGGGAATCCTCAACTTAATTATCCTACCCTTGCCTTAGCCTTAAATACTTTTCCTCAAGCTAGTTTGTCTGTACTTTCTCCCCATAATTCATTACAGTATTGGCGACTAATAGAAATTGGTACGGGGTTAACTCTCACTCAAGCTTCTCTGCGCATTGAGCCACATATTCTTAGTTATCTTCTAGGAGAACCAACTTTTGACAAACAATTATTGGGTTTTGTTTATCCTCTTCCTCCTCATCTAGAACAAATTCCTTTAGCTCCCTCCCAAGAAAAAATTGTGGAGCAAATAGTAGGGATCTGGTCTGAGCTATCTTATCCATATCCTACCTTACAACTCTGTGGTGAAGAATCAACAGCTAAATATGCCATAGCTAAAGCTGTATCTGTTTACCTCGGTTTTAATTTGTATTTCATGTCAGCGACTGTGTTTTCTCAATCTCCTAATGATATTCAGCAAATCAAACAACGTTGGCAAAGGGAAGCTTTGTTGAACAATAATCTACTAATACTTGAGTGTGAGAATATTTTACCAAATGAGTCTCAACTTGCTTTTCAGATTTCCCAGTTTGTAGAAAGTTTGTCAACTCCTGTGATTATTTGTAGTCAGAAACGGTTACAAGCTAAACATAGTCATTTTATTACTTTTGATATACCCCAACTGAGCTATCAAGAACAAACAGACATTTGGCTAACCCATCTCGGTACAGATGCAAACCAATTTCAAGTCGAAATTAGTAAGTTAGTGTCTCAATTTAATCTCAGTAATACCACTATTCAATCAGTCTGTCAACAATTTAAAATTCAAAATTCAAAACTGAAAGCTGAAACTAAAAATGTCTCTGCTCCTTCTCAAACAGAATTAGACGACACCTCTTCTGAATTCAAGCAACTCTGGAATTTCTGTCGCTCTCAAGCTCGTCCTCAACTAGAAGGTTTAGCTCAACGTATTGAGACATCCGCAACTTGGGATGATTTAGTTTTGGCCTCACAACAACGTCAGGTGCTCACAGATATAGCGACTCATCTGCGACAAAGGGCTAAAGTTTATCAAGTATGGGGTTTTGCCAACAAGGGGTATCGGGGTTTAGGTATCAGCGCCCTTTTTCATGGTGAAAGTGGGACTGGTAAAACTATGGCCTCTGAGGTATTAGCTAATGAATTTCATTTGGATCTTTATCGTATAGACTTGAGCGCTGTAGTTAGTAAATATATAGGGGAAACGGAAAAAAATTTAGAGCGCATATTCCTGGCAGCGGAAACAGGAGGAGCAATTTTACTTTTTGATGAAGCGGATGCTTTGTTTGGTAAACGTACCGAAGTTCAGGATAGTCGAGATCGCCACGCCAATGTAGAAGTATCTTATCTGTTGCAACGGATGGAAGCATATCAGGGTTTGGCTATTTTGACGACTAATTTTAAAGCTGCTTTGGACTCTGCTTTTCTACGTCGTATCCGGTTTATGGTTGGTTTTCCTTTTCCAGATGCTTCCTCACGAACCAAAATTTGGCAACGTATTTTTCCGCCTCAAACACCAACTCAGGAGTTGGACTACCAATTATTGGGACAACTTAAGGTAGCTGGGGGCAATATCCGCAATATTGCCTTAAATGCAGCTTTTCTCGCTGCTGATCGGGATGAACCCGTGATGATGAAACATATCCTCCAAGCTACCCAACGGGAGTATTTTAAGTTAAAAAAATTGTTAAGTGATGAAGAGATAAGAGGATGGTCATAATATGTTTATTTGAAAAAAAAATCAAATTATAACAAAATGTTTCTTTTTTCGATCTGAACAGTTTTCATGTTACTGTAAATTTTATCTGGGATATTTTGTCTTGGGTAGTTAAAGCGATCGCCATTTGATTTACCATTAACAATTAACGGCCTATGATCGATAATGTTATCTCCTTTCTCCAGGAGCAACTCGACACCTACATCCAAATCAAAATGGAAGGGCAAATCAGCTTTAATAACGATAAAGCTGTTGTACTTCTCCAAAATCACACTCAAAAAGAAGTGCAGTTAGAACCAGATACTATTACTTCTTTATTAATTAATGTAGAAGAAGAATATACTTTTCGTTCTGGTGCCGCTTATGAAAAAAAGCCTAATGGAGGTCGTGTAGAGAAAAAAAACCCTAATATTTACCTCAACTTATATGTTCTTTTTATTCCATACTTTACTGATTACAACCAATCTTTAAAATTCTTATCCTTAATTATCAAATTTTTTCAAAGTCATCGGTTGTTCGATCACCATAATTCTCCAGAACTTCATCCAGACATTCAAAAATTGACTATGGAATTAGTGAATTTGCCTTTTACCGAACAAAGAGATGTATGGGCAGGTTTGGGATTGTGTTATATACCTTCTGTGATTTATAAAGTGAGAATGGTTGTCTTTACAGATACGGATACAGTAGAATCTACCCCTGATCTAACTGGAAAGATAGTTGTTCCTGTAAATGTCTAAATTTTCATAAGAGTGAAGTCTAGATTATGATTTATAAAAAACTATTTGAATTGAGTATTTTTCACGATTATTATACTAATGATTTATGTCCAGACTTCATTTTGGAGCCAACAATTGAATGTAGGAAAATATTAAGTGGTCATCGCTTGATTGTTAGAAATAAAATTAATGGAATAATTATTATTGCTCCTGTCGATCCAGAAAATGAAAATCAACCCCAAATTGAACTGGCCAAGGATTTGCAATTTACTTTTATCTTAAAACTTAAGAATCAAAAAATTGTTAATTTTACAGAAAGAGATTTTCAAGGTAGTATTTTTTTCAATCTTCAACAGAAGCAGCTAGAAGATGGTTTAAAATGTCCTTCTTTTAGTAACAAAAATATTGATACTCCAGGAATTGTACCATTAATAGAAGATAAAGTAATCTTATATTATCAAGACTTACCAGCAGACGGAGCAGAAGATAAAATCAAATTATCTTATGAAGATTTACCAGGAGGACAAATTGTTTGGGGGGTCATAATTATTGATAATAATGATTCTCTGCCTGTAGATTTTAGCCAAAGCAGTGATTATCAAATCACTTTTGAGAGAAAAGAACAACACTGGCGTTATTATCTAATAACTAATGATGACAAGGAAGAATTTTTAGTTAAAGATAACGAAGGAAGTATAAGTTTTTCTAGCTTCCTGGACGTTACAGAAAATGACCCAATATATGATACTCTTAAGGAACAATTTCCAAGTAGCAAAAAATATTTCTCTGAATCTACAGAGAAAATTCCTTGCCAGGAAAAGGGGATAAAAAGTATTCAACTTTTGAAAAGTCAGAGTGTATGGATACAACATTTACCTAATCCACCTAATGATAATATAATTCAAAAAGCACCTAAGAGTGAAGAGATGATTCAATATCAAGTAATTAATCTCCTCAAAAACAGCTAAAATCTCAAAACTCAAAAAACACAAAACACAAGGATAAAACTATGGCTACTTCTTATAAAACTCCCAATGTTTACATCGAGGAAATTTCTAAATTACCTCCTTCAGTTGCGGGTGTTTCTACAGGAATCCCTGCTTTTCTTGGTTACACAGAAAAGGCTGAAAATGATGATGGTGAAGATTTAACAAATGTACCAACTCGAATTACTTCCCTTCTGGAATATGAAACTTTCTTTGGACTTGCTAAACCCACTGTAATTGCAGTTATAACAAATGGTGCAGATGAGATAATCAGTATACGTGTTACAGAACCCAAGTTTTTAATGTATTATGCCTTGCAGATGTTTTTTAATAACGGTGGGGGCGCTTGTTATATTGTTTCGGTTGGTCCAGATGATGGAACTAAAGCAAAAGCTGATTTTGACAATGGTTTAGCAGCTTTAAAGAAAGAAGACGAACCCACTTTAATATTGTTGAGTGATGCTGCTAATTTAGATGATGATTCGAATACTACTGATTATTATGACCTTTGTGTGGCAGCTTTGGACCAATGTAAAACATTACAGGATAGGTTTGCTGTCTTTGATGTTGTTCAGTTTAAGAAAGATTCTAGGGATGATGCTGAGACTTTCCGAAGTGCAGTTAGTTCAGAATACCTAAACTATGGGGCTGCCTACTACCCCTACTTACAAACATCACTGAACTATTATTATACCGATGATTCTGTAACTGTGAACGGTGCAGCATTAGAGACTATCAAAGATACCAAAGGTGCTCTCTACAACGGAATTAAATCAGAAATATCTAAAAAGCGAATCATTTTACCTCCTAGCTCTGCCATAGCTGGAGTCTATGCCAGGGTAGACCGAGATCGAGGGGTTTGGAAAGCACCCGCTAATGTGAGTTTAGCATCAGTCACAGTTCCTACAGTCAAAATTACCAACGAAGACCAAGAAGACCTCAATGTTGATGCTACCGCAGGTAAATCTATCAATGCTATTCGTTATTTTACAGGTAAAGGAGTCTTAGTTTGGGGAGCCAGAACATTAGCAGGTAACGACAACGAATGGCGTTATGTACCAGTGCGCCGACTATTCATTTACGTCGAAGAGTCAGTGCAACAGGCCACAGAATTTGCGATTTTTGAACCTAATGTCACTGTGACATGGCTGAAAGTCAAGTCAATGATAGAAAGTTTCTTAGAGGGATTATGGCGACAAGGAGCATTAGCAGGTAGCACTGCGGAACAGGCATTTTTTGTGAATGTGGGACTGGGTGTAACCATGTCATCACAGGACATTCTGGAAGGACGAATGAATGTGGAAATAGGTTTAGCGGCAGTACGTCCAGCAGAATTTATTATTCTGAAGTTCTCCCATAAATTACAGGAAGCATAATTTCAGTTATCAGTTATCAGTCATCAGTTATCAGTATGTCCAGAGATTAGCTGGTGACTTGGAATGTAGAAGATGGTTTTTTTGTAGTCCTGCTAATGGTAGATAAGGATGAACAACAGCTAGCAAGGGAGCAAGATACTCCCACAACAGCTAGCAAGGGAGCAAGATGCTCCCACTACTGTTCCTCTTGAGCAAAATAATTACATATAGACCAGCATGGCAATGCACTACCACTTTTTTTTCCCTTAAAAGGGTGATGTTTGAAACCTTATTCTCTCAAATGTCTGTAAAGCAAAAACTAAGGACTTAATTATGGTCAATTATAAAACTCCTAATGTTTATATCGAGGAAATTTCTAAATTGCCTCCCTCAGTGGCGGGTGTTGCTACAGGAATTCCTGCTTTTCTTGGTTATACGGCAAAGGTTATACAAAATGATGGTGAAGATTTAACGAATATCCCAACTCGAATTACTTCAATTTTTGAGTATGAAGAGCTGTTTGGAGAAGGGGAAGGAGCTAA
The DNA here is from genome assembly GCF_010672085.1 of Okeania sp. SIO3I5. Classification (GTDB taxonomy): domain Bacteria; phylum Cyanobacteriota; class Cyanobacteriia; order Cyanobacteriales; family Microcoleaceae; genus Trichodesmium. Next base: position 104,136 of record NZ_JAAHHT010000019.1, on the reverse strand, counting down.
GTTTGTAGTTGAAGAGACTGCAGATGGAATTTCAATTACTAATATGGCTGAAGTAGCAAGGGTTAAATATTTAATGTATTATGCCTTGCAGATGTTTTTTAATAATGGTGGTGGTCCTTGTTATATTGTTTCGGTTGGTACATATAGTGAGACTGATGAGGCAAAAAACCCAGCTCTATTTACAGAAGGTTTAGCAGCTTTAAAGAAAGAAGACGAACCTACTTTAATATTGCTTAGTGATGCTGCTAATTTACCTTTGGATGCCGCGCAAAAACCAACCGATTATTACGACCTTTGTAAGGCCGCTTTGGCACAATGTAATACATTACAGGATAGGTTTTCTGTCTTTGATGTTGTTCAGGTAGATCCTAGAATTCAAGAACAGGAGGATGTTGATAATTTCCGAGATGGGATTGGTATGGAATACCTAAACTATGGCGCTACTTACTACCCCTACTTGCAAACATCACTGAACTATTATTATACTGATGATTCTGTAACTGTTAAAGCTTTTAATTATCAATCATTTGCATACAAAACGGCTACTGATGGTCTGATAGTTGGTTATACGGGAGCAAAGTCAGATGAACCGAAAGTAAATGTTGTTGTTGATAGTACCATAGCTCCTGATGTAGCAACTTTTGAGTTTGGGGGTAGTAATGAAGAAATTTTGATAATAAAACTCCAAGCAGACGACAAAGCAGCAAATGTGATTGTCACAGAATGGGAGAATTTTTCTGATAAAAAGACTTTTGAAGTCAAGGCAGATGGTACTGGCGCTGAGACTGTCGGTGAAGCGAACACTCCAGCAAAACTTAATACTTTATTCGGGACGCAAATACAAACTGCTATTACAGTCACTTATACAGGAAGTGAGAGTGATGCTCCGGCAGTAAGTATTATTGAAGGCGAGTTAGATAAAGTAAAGTTTGATTTTAGCTCTGATGATAAAACTCTAATCATTAAACTCAAAAAGGCTGGCCCTACAACTGCAAAAGATATTTTCGACCAATGGAGTGCTGATTTTGCTAGTGCTTACAAAAAGAATTTTGAAATAATCCTAGTAAATGGTGGCACTCCGATAATAGCTTCAGAAAACCCAATTGACATTGTTTTTCAGCAAAAGTTGAAGGTAATAGGAGGTCAGCAGGGTATTATAGTCACTTATGCAGGAGATCAGGCTGATGTCCTGAAAGTAAATATTGTTCCTAATGATGCAGCAGATAAAGTAGACTTTGAGTTTACTGATGGTAACAAAACTCTAACCATCAAACTCAAACAAACACCTCCTACAACTGCAAGTGAGATCGTTACAGAATGGGGTATTTTTACTCCAAAAAATGATTTTGCAATCACGGAAAATCAAAATGGTGATGGCTCTGCAAATATAACTACGATGGACGCCCCATCAGAACTCAGTCTCGTAGTAGTGAGAGCTTACAGAACAGCCCCTAATGGTCTTGCAGTTACTCATAAAGGGGGAAGTGGCGATACACCAAAAGTAACTATCACTAATGGTAGTGACGACACAGTAACAGTTACAACTGCTGCAAATCAGATTACAATAACAATCAAATCAGCAGACCAAATAACAACGGTACAAGACATCCTTGACGAATGGGAAGTTTTCGCCGACCCTAAACATGGTTTTGAACTAAAGCAAGATGGTGATGGCAGTACCGCTGTAAAAGCTCTTGATGAACCAGCAAACCTCATAAATCCGCTACCCCTATGGTATTACAAAACTGCTAATACAGGTTTGTATAATGACATTAAATCAGAAATATCTAAGAAGCGAGTCATCTTACCTCCTAGTTCTTCCATGGCAGGAGTCTATGCGAGGGTAGACCGAGACCGAGGGGTTTGGAAAGCACCCGCTAATGTCAGTTTAGCCTCAGTCACAGCTCCCATGGTCAAAATTACCAACGAAGAACAAGAAGACCTCAACGTTGATTCCAGCGCAGGTAAATCTGTCAATGCTATTCGTTATTTTACAGGTAAAGGAGTCCTAGTTTGGGGAGCCAGAACATTAGCAGGTAACGACAACGAATGGCGTTATGTACCAGTGCGCCGACTATTCATTTACGTTGAAGAGTCAGTGCAACAGGCCACAGAATTTGCCATTTTTGAACCTAATGTCAGTGTGACATGGCTGAAAGTCAAATCTATGATAGAAAGTTTCTTAGAGGGGTTATGGCGGCAAGGAGCATTAGCAGGTAGCACTGCAGAACAAGCATTCTTTGTGAATGTGGGACTGGGTGTAACTATGACATCACAGGACATTCTGGAAGGACGAATGAATGTAGAAATAGGTTTAGCGGCAGTACGTCCAGCGGAATTTATTATTCTGAAGTTCTCCCATAAATTACAGGAAGCATAATTTCAGTTAACAGTTTTCAGTTATCAGTTATCAGTATAGCGGTTTTAACTGGGTGTGAGGCAATCAACGATCCCCCTAAATCCCCCTTAAGAAGGGGGACTTGCAGTTCCCCCCTTTGAAAGCTATGCTTTATAAACATCTTTCTCTTTTCATAAAACTTGACAACATAGAGGAGTTATGTTTAAGTCTTGAATCGGCTTTTTCAGGAGAAAAGAGTATTTTTCAATACACTTTTTTATGAATGTAGACAGAATTCTTCCTCCCCCTCCTCCCCTTCCTCCCCACCCTCCCACAAGGGTTTCAAGAGTGCCTTATAAGGGATAGCTTTGAAAGGGGGGGATTTATCCCCTCTCCTTGCAGGAGAGGGGTTGGGGGTGAGGTCTTCATTGACTTACTCTTTACGCACATTTTCAAGCTGGACGCCCTACTACTTATAGCAATCCGCGTACAGGTGTAGTATTTTATCGTAGGGGTTTGGTCTCCAAACCCAAGGAAAAATCGGATTTGGAAAACAAACTGCTACAGTTTTTTTCACAAATCATATCAAATCCGGTAGTATCGGTAGAATTTAAAACCGTAGGGGTTTGGTCTCAAAACCCTCTACAAACTAGGAATTTTAGCCAATACTGATGGTATAACTTGATTCTCCAAAGCAACCGGATTTGATATCATTTAGGATTGCTATATTCTTTATTGTTATTTGTTAGAAAAATCAGAAAAATTAGTTACTTATTAAACTATGGTCAAGGTCTATAAAACTCCCAATGTTTATATTGAGGAAATTTCTACATTACCTCCTTCCGTGTCAACTGTATCCACAGCTATTCCGGCTTTTATTGGTTATACTGAAAAAGCTATAGATGGAAAAAAGAATTTAACGAATAAACCTACTGTAATTACTTCTTTACTGGACTATGAAACTTTGTTTGGAAAAGCTGAACCTACTTATTTTAATGTTAAGGCCAGCGAAGATGAAATTTATGTTGAATCAAGTCCTGATTTCAAATATTTAATGTATTATGCCTTACAGATATTTTTTGATAATGGTGGTGGTAATTGTTACATTGTTTCAATTGGTTCATATACAGGAACAAAGAGTAGAAAAGATTTTGAGAAAGGTTTGGCTGTTCTAGAACAAGAAGATGAACCTACTTTAATTTTGCTGACTGATGCAACTAATTTAGATGTTCCAACTGATTATTATGACCTTTGTCAACAAGCTTTGACACAATGTAATAAGTTACAGGATAGGTTTGGTATTTTTGATGTTTTAGACGGTAGTTCCGATCAATATAATGAGCAGAAAATTACTGATTTTCGCAACGGAATAGGTCAAAATTATTTAAAATATGGTGCATCTTATTATCCTTATTTACACAGTTCTCTGAACTATTATTACACTGATGATTCTGTCATGGTTGAATCTGAAAAATCATACTTTGAATCGATATTTCAAGGTCTGAAAATTAATTATACAGGAAGCAGCTCAGATGAACCTAAAGTACAAATTACTCGGAATGCTCAAACTGCTGAAGGTATAGATTTTTTTATTAGTGACGACAAGATTCTAGAAATCAAAATTAAACCAGACACAGAGACAACTACAGAAGAAATTATTACAGCATGGGATACATGGCAAGTGGATTCGGGAAGTGATGAAGAGGAAGACAGGCGTAAAAGTTTTGATATTGAATCTAGTGTTAATACTATCAAAACACAAGCACTGACTGCTTTAGATGCAGACTTTGAATTAACAGTTGAAGATCATCTGAAAATCACTTATAGGGGAAGCAATTCAGATAAACCCAAAGTAAAAATTATCCGTAACGATAGTGATCAGACAGATTTTAACATTACTGATGATAAGACCCTAGAAATAAAAATCAAAAAACAAGAATACACAAGAGTAACAGAAATTATCGCAGCATGGAAAAAATTGACAGGTGATAGTCAAAATTTTAATATCGACTTAGGTGATGGGGGAAATCATAATCATATACCAAATGAAGCAGAAACACCTCAAACCCTAACTTGCTTACCTACAATAAACTTTGAATCAACAGTTGAAGGTTTGAAAATAAGCTATGCGGGAAGCGACTCAGATGAACCTGGAGTGAGAATTATTCGTAGCGATAATGATATAGATTTTGGACCCCCTGACGACAAAATTCTTACCATAAAAATTAAAGCAGAAGGCGACACAAGTGTAGGAGAAATTATCGCAGCATGGCAGGGGAAACAAACAAGTTGCCCGGGTTTTAATATTGAAGAAGGTAATATCCAAACTAAAATAACTACTCCCTTAAAATCCTACTTTGAATCAACGGTTGAAGGTCTAAAAATTAGTTATAGGGGGAGTAAGTCAGATAGACCTAAAGTAGAAATCATCAAAAACTCTATTGATAAAAACTCTATTGATAAAATAGGTTTTAACACTGATGGTAAGACCCTAACAATAAAAATTAAAGCAGAAGGCGAGACAACTGTAGAAGAAATTACCACAGCATGGAATGAATGGGAAGATGAACGGCAAAATTTTGAAATTAGCTCAGGTGGCGAGAATGATAAGAATGTCGCAGCACATGAGGCAACATTTCTTATCCTCTTGAAATCTTTATTAAGGTTTTACAGAACAGAAGCTAATGGTATTATAGTCACTCATCAAGGGAGAGAGGATAGAATACCTAAAGTAAAGATTACTCAAGGTACCAATAATAAGATATCTTTTGGGATTACAGATTTAACCCTAGAAATAACAATCAAAAAAGAAGGAGACACAACTGTAAAAGATGTTACCGACGCATGGGATAAATGGCAAAAGGAAACCAATAAAAAGAATTTTGAGATCGAGCAAGACGGTGATGGTAGTGCTGATGTAGTTCCATTATCCACTAAAGAATTAGGGGACCATCCCTTATGGTATTATAAAATTGACAATACAGATTTTTATAATAGAGTCAAGACAGAAATAGAAAAAGAGCGAGTCATGTTACCTCCTAGTGCTGCTGTTGCAGGAGTGTATGCTGCAGTAGACAGGGATAGAGGTGTTTGGAAAGCACCCGCTAATGTTAGTTTGGCATCAGTTATCGGTCCGACAATTAAAATTAACAATGAATTACAAGAGAACTTGAATGTCCATGCTACAGGTAAGTCTGTCAATGCTATTCGCAGTTTTACAGGCAAAGGAACTTTAGTTTGGGGTGCAAGAACATTAGCGGGTAATGACAATGAATGGCGTTATATACCTGTGCGTCGATTATTCAATTATGTTGAAGAATCACTCAAAAAATCCACAGAATTTGCTGTTTTTGAATCTAACAATACCATTACCTGGCTCAAAGTCAAGTCTATGAGTGAAAATTTTTTAGAGGGGTTATGGCGACAAGGTGCGCTTGCAGGTAGCGCTCCCGAACAAGCCTTTTTTGTGAATGTGGGACTGGGTACAAGTATGACACAAGAGGATATTTTAGAAGGACGAATGATTATAGAAATAGGTATTGCAGCGGTTCGTCCCGCAGAGTTTATTATCCTAAGATTCTCCCATAAATTACAAGAAGGATAAAAAGTCAAAAATCAAAAGTCAAAAATCAAAAGTCAAAAGTCAGAATTTAAGAAAGCTAAAAGTTAATAGAGTAACTCTTACTTTTGATTTCTGTAAAACTGTATCGCCCTCAAAATTCAAAAGTCAAAAGTCAAAAGTCAAAAGTAAGAAAAAAAGTTAAAATTCAGAAGTCAAGAGTCAGAATTGAATAAAGTTAAAAGTTAATAGAGTAATTCTCACTTTTGATTTCTGTAAAACTGTATCGCCCTCAAAATTCAAAATTCAAAAGTAAGAATTTAAGAAAGTTAAAAGTTAATAGAGTAACTCTCACTTTTGATTTCTGTAAAACTCTATCCTCTTCCTAAATGTCCTCAAGTGTTTTTCAAATTTGAAAACTATAGCACTATGCATTAAGGTTAGGATATTTCTAAATCCTGTTTGCGGAGCATTTCCGCAGGAAAAACCTTTTCATAATCTGCTATTCCCTATTCCCTATTCCCTATTCCCTAGCGCGTAGCGCTATAAGCAAAAACTCACGATTTAATTATGGTGACATATAAAACTCCCAACGTTTATGTTGAAGAAATTTCTACATTACCTCCCTCAGTTGCTAGTGTATCTACAGCAATTCCTGCTTTTATTGGTTATACCGATCCAAAAACTCAAGAAGAGTTAATCAATAAACCTACTCTAATTCGTTCTCTTCTAGATTATGAAACATTTTTTGGCAAAGCTGAACCTACAAAGTTTGAAATTAAAGAGAGCGCTGATGAAATTTGGATCTCTGAAATTGGTGACCTCCAGTATTTAATGTACTATGCTTTGCAGATGTTTTTTGATAATGGTGGAGGTGGTTGTTATATTGTTTCTATTGGTACCTACCAAGAAAATACACCACAAAAACTAATCGAAAATTTTGAGGAAGGTTTAGATGTTTTAGAAACAGAAGACGAACCTACTTTGATTTTGCTGACTGATGCCACTAATTTAGATAGTGAAAATGATTATTATAACCTTTGTCAACAAGCTTTAGCACAGTGTAATAAATTAAAGGATAGGTTTGCTATCTTTGATGTTCTCGAAAGGAATAATAGCAACGATCGACCAATAGGAAGAATAGATCAATTCCGAGAAGGAATAGGTACACTATATTTAAAATATGGCGCAGCTTACCATCCCTACTTACAAACTTCCCTGAACTATTATTATACAGATGATTCTGTAAGCATTGACCCTTTTTATAACCAACGCTTTGAATACAGAGGTGATGATAATTGTCTGATAGTCAATTATACTGGAGGTAAGTCGGACCGACCCAAAATCAATATTACTATTCACTGTGACCAGGAAGAAGATGTTAAATTTAAAATTAAAGGCGATCGCGATGAAATTCTCAGAATCAAAGTCAAACAAGACTGCAACAGTGTAGACAAAATTGTTGAGGCATGGAAAAGTTATAGTCCCAAAAAGAATTTTGAGGTTAGGAAAAATGGTAATTGTTGTGGTTGTATATGCAAAGTCGATCCTCCTAAAAGACTCGATCTCCTATATTTAAGGATATATAGAACTAAACCTAATGGTCTGGTAGTTACCCATCACGGAACACAGGATTATGAACAAGAAGTAGATATTAAAGTAACTATTACGATTAACAATGAGGATAATACGAATGCTGCAGATTTTGAAGTGAGTGATAATTCTATTACTATTAAACTCAGAGAAGAAAGTACAAAAGTAGCAAAAATCCTCAAAGAATGGAAAAACTGGCAAAAGGAAAATAGCGATCGCAACTTTAACCTGAAGCAAGACGGTGATGGTAGTGCCAATGTAGATTCACCAGTCTCTAATGAACCCCTCGTTCAACCACAATTATGGTATTATCAGTTTGACAATACAGAATTGTATAACAAAGTTAAAACAGAGATAGATAAACAGCGAGTCATATTACCTCCTAGTCCCGCTATAGCAGGAATATATGCCACAGTAGACAGAGAGCGGGGTGTTTGGAAGGCACCTGCTAATATAAGTTTATCATCAGTTACAGGTCCCACAATTAAAATTAACGACGAAGGACAGGAAGACCTAAATGTTCACTTTACAGGTAAATCAATTAATGCTATTCGCATTTTTACAGGCAAAGGCACCTTAGTTTGGGGTGCAAGGACATTAGCAGGTAACGACAATGAATGGCGTTATGTATCTGTACGCCGACTATTCAATTTTGTTGAAGAATCAATTCAAAAAGCTACCAGTTTTGCTGTTTTTGAATCTAACAACAGTATTACTTGGTTGAAAGTCCAATCCTTGATCGAAATTTATTTGGAGGGGTTGTGGCGACAAGGAGCGCTTGCAGGTAGCGCTCCGGACCAAGCTTTCTTTGTAAATGTGGGACTAGGTACAAGTATGACACAACAGGATATTTTAGAAGGACGAATGATTGTAGAAATAGGTATTGCAGCAGTTCGTCCCGTAGAGTTTATTATTCTCAGATTTTCTCACAAATTACAGGAGGGATAGATGGAATAATTAATAATTAATAATTAATAATTAATAATTACCAATGGATAATTGATAGTCGATCAATTAGGTTTAAAGCCTTTCATTCTAAGGAGAAAAAAAGTGCATGGAATAATTAATAATTAATAATGAATAATTAATAATTACCAATGGATAATTGATAGTCGCTTGGCTTCTGAGTAATATAATTCTATCATCATCATCCAATGATTAAGGGTAAATGCTATATCGCCTAACGGCATGGGTTTCGCCTAGCGCCCCTACGATATAGACTCTTATCTTGAGAATTTTTGAGAATCCTGAATAAGAGCAATGGTATCGGATTTGATATTATCCATTATTCATTGTCTATTATCAATTAGACATCTCCAAAAATAAAAAATGAAATCAATTCCAGATATGAAATTAACAATTTCATTCCCTATTCCCTATTCCCTATTCCCTATTCCCTATTCCCTGACTTCGGCAAGAAGTCTATTAATTAATTCTTCTTTTTTTGAAGAATAAAATTAACTAAAAAGAAATTTTTTTTCTTTAGTTTTTTGGTAAAATTAATCGTAAGATTAGGTAAGGCAAACATTAAAATCAAGGAACAATAAATTATGGCAACTACACCAGACGATATTAAAGCTAGTTATCCTCTACCAGTATTTTTCTACCGAGTTACCATCGGAGATGATGACTCCCACGCATTCTCAGAGGTATCGGGACTGAGTATTGAATACGAAACTATTACCTATAGAGATGGTTTAAGTTATAAAGAAGGGGCAAAGCACATGCCAGGATTAGATTCACCTGTTAACCTAACCCTCCAAAAAGGTATTGTCAGAGCAGATAGCTATTTGTTGAGCTGGATTAATACAATTAACTTAAATACTGTAGAGAAGCGCGATCTTAAGATTGACTTATTAGACGAAGCAGGTGAACCAGTCGTTTCTTGGACAGCACTAGATGCTTTCCCTAAAAAATTAGATGCACCATCATTCAATGCTACTAGCAATGAAGTCGCCATTGAGAGTTTAGAATTAATGGCGAATAGTCTCAAAGTTGACTATCCTGGATAATTCTTAAATTCTACTAATAATATCAGGAATTGCAGACCCAAAGAAGAAACTGGGTTTATGGCCTTGATTATTGTTTTTCCCTCTCACTAAACTTCCTCCCTTGACCCGGTTTATGGGTAAGTCCTAGTAAGATCAAGAAACCGGGTTTATGGCAGGTAGATATTAGTATGGTGGGGCATTTAAGACCAACCCGGTTTCTATTTTCTTATACCGATACTACCAGATTTGATATAAGCCTGAAAAGTTTTTCAACAGGAGTTTTTAGGCAAAATATCCTAAGTATTCAGCTATTAGCAGTCAGCTCTCAGCTAGGAATTGTTTGGTATTTCATTCATTATTATAACCAAGCGATCGCCTGACTATAATTTTACCATTACATATACAGGACTACCAATTAATTTTTCCTTTTTATAAAGGTAATGAAGCTGATAGTTGACCGAAAAATTTTGGTCTTCCCCTTTTAAGGGGATAAAAAAAAAGAAGATTCCGTATTTCAATTATCCCTATTCCAGGAAGTACTGATAACTGTACGGACGTTGCATGCAACGTCTAACTGATAACTGAAATGACCAACCTTTGACTTTTGTTCTTAATATAATGGTTGATATAACTGGAAATCCACCTGTAGGATTTCATTTTCTCGTTAATTTTTTGGTAGGTGGAGTAGTCCCTAATCCTTTAGATATTCGCTTTCAAAAAGTATCTGGAATTTCTGCAGAAATAGAAACAACAGATATTCGAGAAGGAGGCGAGAATGTATTCAGACATCGTTTGCCAAACCAGGTTACTTATAATAATCTAGTTTTAGAAAGAGGATTCGTAGTTGGTTCTCCTCTAAATATAGAGTTTAATGTTGCTATGAGTACCATGGAATTTGCTCCCAGCAATGTTTTAGTTATACTACTAAATGAAGATAGTATTCCTATTGCAGGTTGGCTATTTCAGAGAGCTTACCCAGTTAAATGGAGTACATCAGATTTAGATGCTAATAACAATGCCGTTGTAATTGATACAATGGAATTAGCTTATGCCAGATTTCAAAGTTTGAGGGTTTAGTTATGCCTGTAGAAATCAAAGAATTAGTTATTCGTGCCAATATTGTTAACAATAATAATGATGAAAATTCAGAATCTGAAAGTGAAGAAACTACCGGACAAAAACAAGAGATTATTGCTGCTTGTGTATCACAAGTGCTGAAAATATTAGAACGTCAACGAGAGAGGTAAAAAATAGAAGTGATTAAAAATCCTTTTAAACTAGAAAAGCTCAAGATTAATGTTTATGACAAAGTAGCTCGAAGTGGTTCCCCAAAAGATACCTTTGAAGTGATGTTTAATCCCGAATCATATTCCTTGAAATACGAAAATGTTTTTCAAACTTATCAAGGGATTAATACCAGCGCACGTATGGTTAAATATTCTCTCTCTAAACCCCAGGAGTTGTCTCTGAAATTAATTTTAGATAATACGGGAGTTACGAGTATGGGAGCAACAAATTTATTATCTTCAGGGGAAAATGATGTTTATAAACGAGTCCAGACTTTTCTAAAATTAACTACTGATATGGATGGAAACATCCATGAACCTAAGTATTTGAAAATTGAATGGGGAGACTTAAATTTTAGTTGTCGCCTTCAATCAGTTCAGATTAATTATACTCTTTTTAATCGCAGCGGACAACCTACTAGAGCAGAACTAGAAACTGTTTTTTGTGGGGATATAGAAGATTCCAAACGGGTTAAAAAAGAAAATAAAAATTCTCCCGATGTATATCATTCTAGGATGGTAAAAACAGGAGATAAATTACCTTTAATGACACAAACAATCTACGGCGATCCTGCCTATTATATTCAGATTGCTAAAGTTAATAATCTCAATAATTTTAGAAAGTTAAAAACAGGTACGAATCTTAAATTTCCTCCGATTAAAGAAGAACAATCAGAATAAAAAATAATGAGTGGTGTCGTCACAGCAACAATTTTGAGTGAAGGGTCTACTCTAGACCCAGAATACTGTGTTATGTCAATTGACATTATTAAAGAGGTAAATAAAATTCCTTCTGCTCAAATAATTCTCTTAGATGGTGACGCTGCAAAACAGGAATTTGCTATTAGTAATAGTAACTTTTTTAAGCCTGGTAAAACAATCGAAATTAAACTTCGTTATGAAGGTAATGTTGCAGAGGAAGCGACAGTTTTTCAGGGTATTGTAGTTAAACACTCTGTGCAAGCAGATCGATATAGTTCTTTGCTTACCATTGACTTAAAAGATGCAGCGATTAAACTTAGTACCGAAAGAAAAAGTATTGTCTTTCGAGATATGAAAGATAATGAAATTATTAATAAAATAGTTAAAAATGCAGGGTTACAAGTTACATCTAAAGCAACTAAAGCAAAGTACAAAGAAATGGTGCAATATTACTGCACCGATTGGGATTTTGTTTTATCTCGTGCTGATATTAATGGTAACTGGGTTATAGTTGATGATGGTAAAATTACTGTAGAAGAGCCAGATTTAAGCGGTTCAGCAAAACATACATTTGAGTATGGTAGGAATGAGATTTATGAATTAGAAATGGAAGCTGATATTCGTTATCAATATGGAGAAGTAAAAAGTCATGCATGGGATATTAAAAATCAGAAAGTATTAGAATCAAAAGGTAAAAAGTTTAATCTTAAGCAAGGTAATTTAAAAGGAGATTCATCATTATCAAAAGCTGTTGGTGGAGATAAAATTAATCTAACAAGTATAACTCAAATAGAAGAACAAGAAATACAAGCTTGGGCAGATGCAAAATTATTAAAAAGTAGTTTGTCTATGTTAAAAGGTCGTTTCAAAGTGCCTGGGTTTGCTAAGGTAAAACCAGGAGATATCATTGAAGTTGCTGGTATTAGCGATCGCTTCAATGGGAGTACATTAGTAACAGGAATTCGCCATCAAGTTGATGTGGAAGGTTGGCAAACTGATGTACAGTTTGGCTTATCTGCTGACTTTTTTTATCGACAAAATGATGATATTATTGATACTTCAGCAGCAGGATTAATTCCAGCAATTAATGGTTTGCAAATGGGAATTATTGATAAGTATGAAGCAGACCCAGATAAACAGTTTAGGGTAAAAGTAAAAATTCCATCAATTGAAACAGATGGTATTGTTTGGGCAAGATTAGCTTCTGTGGAAGCTGGTAATAAAAGAGGTATTTTCTTTAGACCAGAACCTGGTGATGAAGTAATTGTTGGCTTTATTAATGATGACCCTAGACAAGCTATAGTTTTAGGGGCTGTATATAGTCAAAAAAATGCTTTACCTGCTGGTTTAGAAGTAACTGAGAAAAATAATAAGAAAGGAATTGTAACTAAGGAATCATTACAAATAATTTTTGATGATGAAAATAAGTTAATTGAAATTAGTACCAAAAAAGGTAATAAGATTGAATTATCAGAGAAGGGTAAAGGAATTAATTTAACAGATGAAAATGGTAATACGATTACTATGGATGATAAGGGAATTCAGATTAAATCCAGTAAAGATATTACAATTGAAGGTAAAAATATCGATATTAAAGGTTCAAAAGTGGATGTTATTTAAGCAAAGATAAAATTAGCTTTAATCCTACTTCATATACTTACTAAAATATATAAAAAAAAAGGACGAGTAAACTATGGAAACAGAGCTTTCATTTTTAGGAACAGGATGGAGTTTTCCACCTACCTTTAATAAGGATACGGGAACAGTAGAAATGGTATCAAATGAGGAAGATATTAGAGAGAGTTTAGAGATTATTCTCTCAACTGGTCCCTCAGAAAGAGTTATGCAATTAGACTTTGGTTGTGAGTTAAGTCAGTTTATGTTTGAGGAAATTACTCAAAGTTTAATTACTAGAATTAGAGGTACAGTTTCTGATGCTCTTTTGGAGCATGAACCTCGAATAGAAGTGGATGATATTAGTGTTGAAGAAGGAGAAGAACAGGGTTTATTATTAATTGGTGTAAGTTATACTGTTCGGGCAACTAATACTAGGTCTAATATGGTTTATCCTTTTTATCTTGATGATGCTCAATAATTGAAATATGATAAAATCGACAGAAGATTAAATCAAAATTACTGAGGAATTATGATTAAGACTTCAGACTTTCAACAAGCAATTGAAACAGTTGAAAAATTATCTTTATAAGAACAAAAAATATTAATCAATACTCTTCAAAAGCGATTGTATCAACAACTAAGAAAACCTTTGGGTAGCAAAGGATGGTAAACTAAGTTATTATTAACAGCAAAATATTTCAAAAATACAAAAAAGAGGGATAAAATTATGGGAAATCTTGGTGGGCAAAAAATTACATCTAGGCAAGTAGGGAATATTAGCCAGAAAAAGAGCATCTTTCAGGAAAGTAAATTTCCTCGAGTTGTTCAGAATGTTACACCTACCTCAGCAGCAACGGACTTATCAGAATACCGCAAACCTAAAACAGGGGAAATGATAGCCAATGTAATGAAAAATTTTTCTGAGTCAAATTATTCACCGCCACCAAACTATATAAGTGGTAAGCAGTTACAAGTACCGAGACCTCAGCAAAGAGAAGGTCATATTCCACCTGTACGCCAGCTCAAAGCACCTCCTCGGCTTGGTTTTCCTACTGTAGGAGTAGTTCAAACAAAAACAAATGAGTTGACCTATTTGGCCCAGCAAAGCAGTAAATCTGAAAACTACAGTACAGGGAAAGTTGCTAATCCAATAATACAAAGAGTAATAGAAGGTGACGATCCTTTGAGCCAGGGAATTTTAGAACCGGAACATAAAAATGATTTACTATATGGCCTTGCAGGATATAGAGGAACAACAATAAAACGAATAAAAGATAAGGCTGAAGAGGATAGCATACCTGGAATAGAAAGTAGGAAAATGACAATAGATGAGTACAATCAAGCGCTAGGCTTAGATATTGTAGGTGTATCTCCAATTCTGGGAGTATATAGTGTTAGACAAGCTCTAGAAAATCCTGAAAAATGGAAAGATTATTTGCCTGCATCAAAAATTACGTACCCAAAGAAAGAAGATGGAGCAGATATCTCTAATGAACAAAAATGGATGAAATTTCTTGTAGCGAATAGTCAGAAAATAGGTCTATGGGATTTAGGCGATTCTACACCTGAAGGTAGACGATTTTTCCAATTATTACCAGGAAAAGCAACAGGTCTAAATCTCATTAAATCTAAAAAAAGGTTTGAAAAGAATATAGATGAGAATTTTAATAAAAAATTAACAGAAAAGCTAGTGCATAAATTATTAAGTTATGGAACAGATTATGATACCGCGTTGAACAAGTTTACTAAATTAAACAAGGAAAATAATCCATTAGCGCAAGATGTAAATAAATGGGTACAGAATGCCTTTTGGCGACGGACAAGCAAACTGGGAATTGATTTTGCAACAACAATGGAATCAGGATTAGATGCTAGGGTACATTTTAACCTTACTTCAGGTAGGCAGAATGATACAGGAGGATGGGAGCCAGATCCAAAGGGAATAATTAAAGATGTTGAAGAGGATCGAGGTAAGAGAAAGATAACTGAAAGTGAGTGGCGATATGCACAGAAGTTAATAAAAAACGACCCGAGTTTGAAAGAACGCATATTAGAATATAGTGAATATGAATAAAAATTGCGATCTTTGCGGTCTTAATATTAAAGCTCAAACATTATAATACTATCAAAAAAATTATAGAAAATAGGCATAAAATTATGGGAAATCTCGGTAGGCAAAAAATTACATCTAGGCAAGTAGCAAATATTGGCCATAAAAAGAGCATTTTTCAGGAAAGTAAATTTCCTCCGGTTGTTCAGAATGTTACAGCTACCTCAGCAAAAACTGACTTATCAGAATACCGCAAACCTAAGACTGGGGAAATGATAGCGAATGTAATGAGAAATTTTTCTGAGTCAAATTCTTCAGTACCACCAAACTATATAAATGGTAAGCAGTTACAAGTATTGAGACCTCAGCAAGGGGAAGATCATATTGCACCTGTACACCAGCTTAAAGCACCTCCTCGCTCTGGTTTTGCCACAGCACAAGTTCCTCGAAATAAAACTGGGTTGCCAGATCGTCTCAAAGCAGGGGTAGAAAATTTATCAGGGTATTCTCTTGATAATGTTAAAGTTCATTATAATTCCCCTAAACCTTCTCAGTTACAGGCGTTAGCTTACACCCAAGGGACGGATATTCATGTAGCTCCAGGACAGGAGAAACATTTACCCCATGAAACATGGCACGTTGTTCAGCAGATGCAGGGAAAGGTGAAACCAACGATGCAGATGAAGGGGGTACAGATTAATGATGATGCGGGGTTGGAGAGAGAAGCGGATGTGATGGGAGAAAAAATACAAACACATCAGCTAGAAAGTCAGGGAGGACAAGAGTTGGTAGCCCATAAATTGACTAATGTGGTGCAGCAAAGTGTTGGATGGGAAAGAACACAAAGAGACAATCATGCTATCGAAACACAGACAAACACATCTGATAATAATGTAATACAAAGAGCATATAAAAGGCAACAATATCGTATTAGTGCTGGAAAAACGAGGCAAATATATGTTGAAAACGGAGAGTTTAATTTGCAACGTGATGAACCAATAATAAATAGGGGAGTTATGTATGAAACTATGGTAATAGCTGGAAACGGAAATCAACTAGCAAACCGATATAAACAAGAGACTCAACAATTTAACGCATCAGTAGGTTTGTCTGTTGCAATTAACGATAGCTTCCAAAAGCCAGATGAAATAGATCAAAAGCAGAAAAATTTGACAGCTATTGCACGCAACATGAAAAAACAAAGCCCATCTATAAATGTTGTAAGAGTCCTATGGCAGGATGGGCGTGAAAACTTACAGGAAAGTATACGAGGAGAGGTTCCATTTGCTGAACTGCGTAAACAAGCTGCGGTAGATACTGGAGCAGTCAATCTCTATGCAGACTTACAGCGACGATCGCAGGGGCGGACTTGGCGACGGGTGGGCGATGATGATATGCAATTTTTAGATCCTAACCAAAATAGTGATGTGAACACAAAACTGGAAGAGAGCGAAGAAAATGCTCCAGGGGGGGCAATGCTCACATTTAACTACCAGTTAATCCCAAATAGCCAAGACCAATTTATTGACAGAATCTGCAAAGCAATATATCGTGCAGAAGGACAAGTGGTGCAGTATGTTTCAACAGAACTGGGAAAACAAACATATGCCATTGAACCAACAACTTATTATAGAGGTGAAACTGAGGGACCAGATCCAGGTGCAGCATGGAATCAATATGAAGAATTTGCATCTTCTGGTCAAAAGCAGATCAAGGAAGGTGCGTCACTAGCGAAGAGCTTGAGAAAAAATTATGGCATAAAAAACCAATTTGAATCTTTAAAAGAACCAATGCCAACATCACATGGAGGACGCTTAAATGAGGTAGTAAACTTGTTGGCCGAAACATTAAACGCTCAAACAGAACCAAACATAGCTCAATTTAATGAGAGATTTATTGCGGCAATCAAAGCTGTTGACCAAAGCATATGGGATCAAGAAACGTTGCAGAGAGGAGCAAAGTGGATGGCTGTGAATGAGGAAGAAAAAAATTCGATTGACATTCTAAATGATGAAATCAATAAAAAGATTCAAGAGGTTTTGAATAAGCTTATAAAAGCAGTCGGAAAACAGATATCCACGGAGTGGAAAAATAGGAATGCCTAGAGGGGAGAGTAAATTACAAGCGATCGCGTCTTGTAGAATAGACATCTCCAAAAATGAAAAGTAAAATCAATTATCGTAAATAATAAGTAAGTATTGGATTGTCTGTATTGTAGACAAATAACCATCATCCCTAATCAAATCAAAAAATCAAAATTCAATGTCTAGATTTATTCTTATAGATGGCGACAAAGCCAATTTTATTCCCGCCTTTGGGAAAGCAATAGTGACAGTTAAACCTGGTAATTTAAAAGCCAACGGTAAATCTACATTAAAAGGAAAAAAAATCTGTATTGATGGGGATGAAAAAGATCTATCCGTTCCCGGATGTATGTACATTTCTCCTCCGTATGTAATTCCTGGAACTGGTACATTAAAAATAGCATCTTTAGGGGGAGACCAAAAGGCTAGGAAAACTAACAGTGGTGGAAAAAAAGTCCTACTTCAAGGAAGTATATTTAAAGCTAAATTTGAAGTTCAAAATCCTGCCAAGGAACCTCCTAAAGGTCCTGCACCTCCTACACCAGATCCTACATCTGAATATTCAGGAATGGGGAATTTTTCCACAACTAATACAAAATGGCAAGGAAGTTAATCAAATTGATTTTTGTTCATTAAATTTATATTAAAATTTATAGACTTGTTTGAGAGAAGCTTGAAAATAAACTTTATAGATACGCAATTATTATTCATATTTTATATGGAGTTTAGTAAGGCTGTTATGGTTTAAAATTAGTCATAAACAAACAATAGTTAAGAGCGAAAAAATGGCTGATGATTGAGGAACATTAATTAGGTTTAAATAGGTATTAGCTGATGAGTGAAAATCAACAAGAAAATTTTCGGGATGGGGTGAGTCAGGGCGATCGCCTCCTGAAAGAACTCAAACCAGATTATGTGGCGGTGGACGAGCGTACTCTGTCAGATTTACTTGAGTTTGTACAAGAGTATGCTAAGAATGTCAACTATTATGATATTTCTAATAGTAAAAATGGTGATTGGTCTAATTTTTTTCCTAGCAAAGATAGCAAAGAAAAAAATGATCAATATGTTCAGGAAATGGTGGATTACATTGAGAATCCTGAAGAATTCCAGGATGACCAGGAGAAATTAAGGGAATTATCTCAGGCTCATCTGGCTTTATTATTCACTTTTTTAAAATTATTAGAACATCCTCAGCAACAGTTTAAAGACTTGACTGAAAGATATCTTGATTTTTATTATAAAGATGTATTGCAGTTAACTAATAAAACAGAAGTAGCCGATCGAGTAAATGTGATTTTTGAGCTGGTTCCAGGAGTAGAAGAACATCTGATTGAAAAGGGAACATTGCTAAATGCGGGTGTAGATAGTCAAGATATTGACCTTCATTATCAGACTGATAGGGATATAAATGTTAATCAAGCTCAAGTAGCTAGTATTAAAACTTTATTTGTTGAGAAAAACCAATCAAATAAAGTTGAAAATATTTATACAAATTCTGTAGTGGATGCAAATGAGGGAGAGGAAAGTGAATTACAACTAGAAAAAAGTTTTCTAACTTTAGGAAGTGATATTAATAATAATACGCCAATAATTCTTGGTTTTGCTGTTAGTTCTCCGGTATTATTTTTGCCAGAAGGAAAACGGACTATTATTCTGACTTTTGAAGCAAAACCAGGAACTTTGGATCAAAGTGCTATTGAAGAACTACAAAATAATAGGAAGGTTGAACCTTTTGATATTTACTTGAGTAGTGGAGCAGAATGGATACAACCTCAATTTTTTAGCTGGGGAATAGATCCAGAAAATAGTAACAATTTACAGTTTAAATTAATCGTTGATTCTACTTTACCTCCTATCTTGCCACTCAATTTAGAGGAATTAAATGAGGAGTCAGATTTTGTCATTGAAGCTCCCTATCCAATTATCAAAATTTTGTTGAAAGAAAATGAAATAGAAGTACCAGAACAAACAACTACTACTGAAGAAGAATTATCACAAGCAGAAGCTACTCAAACAGAATTATCAGAAGTAGAAACTACTCAATATGAAATATATTATGAACAGTTTAAGTCTATAGAATTAACAAAGGCTCATATACAGGTCAAAGCTGAAAATATCCAGGATATAAAATTACGAAATGATAACTCAGTTCTTGATAGTAAAGCAGCTTTTGAACTGTTTGGTAATACTCCGAAAGTAGGTTCAGGTTTTTACTTCACTAATCAAGAAGTAAGCCAGAAAAAATTAGAGACTCTGACGTTAAGAATGGAATGGATAGGACTTCCTGATGATTTTAGTGAACATTATAGAGCTTATTATGAAACTCTGGAAATAGACCCGATTACTAATACAAGCTTTAAAGCTAGTTTAAAGCTTCTCAATAATAAAAATTGGGTGGATATTGAAGATCCTAAATGTCTTTTTAATGAAGAAGAAGAAGTAACTTTAGAACAACAAGCAAATACAGAAAATACAGCACAACAAACAAGTGCAGAAAATGGAGATGGAAATGGTAATAAATTAAGTGATAGCACTGAGCTTAACTACCAATTTGATGATGTCGATTCCTATGCTCCAGAAACTTCTACCTCAGAAATTGATGCAGAAGATCCTTTTGAATACAGCAGGTACTTTAAATTAGAATTAGAAAAACCAGATTTTGGACATGATTTATATCCTATAGTATTAAATCAGATTGCTTTGTCTAACTCTACACCAACTCCAGAAGATACAATAACTCTAGAAGGTACAATAACTCCAGGAGATACAATAACTCTAGAAGATACAATAGCTCTAGAAGGTACACTAACTCTAGAAGGTACAATAACTCCAGGAGATACAATAACTCTAGAAGGTACAATAACTCCAGGAGATACAATAGCTCTAGAAGGTACAATAACAGAGGATGCAACAACTCCAGAGAATACAACAATTGTATATCCTCCTTACACCCCGGAAGTAAAAACTATCTCCCTCGACTATACCAGTTCAGTCGAAATTAACTTGCCTTCTTCTCCAACACAACAAGAGTCTGACAAAGTATTCCAAATTCATCCTTTTGGGTATTATGTGGATATCCAAAATTCATTTGGTTATGCAGATCAATATAACCCAGAAAATCAAGAAGATAAAAAATACCTCCTACCTCAATACGAAAATGAAGGTAGGTTATACATTGGTCTTCGCAACCTAAAGCCTCCTAAAAGTATCTCTATTCTCTTTCAAATGATACCAGGAAGTGGTAATAAAGAATTAGAAATACCCCAGATTTACTGGCATTATTTAGATGGTAATTCTTGGAAAAAATTTGAAGATAAAGAGATAGTGTATGATAGTACAAGCGGGTTATTAAATACGGGGATTATCCAGTTGGGAGTGCTAAAATTAGATCCGGATCAGCATATATTACCCAATGATTTATATTGGTTACGAGCTAGTGTAGAGAAAGATGCTTTGGCTATTCCTGAAACTCTGGATATCAAAACTCAAGCAGTTAGTGCTACTTTCTTAAATCAGGGAAATGCTGCCGATCATTTTGCGAAACCTTTACCAGCTAATTCTATTCAAGGATTTGTTATTCCTGAAGCAGCTATTAAAATAGTGAAACAACCTGCTACATCATTTGGTGGTAAACCAGAAGAAGATGATGAGAAGTTTATCACACGGGTTAGTGAAAGACTACGCCATAAACATAGGGCAATAACAGCTTGGGATTACGAACGTCTGGTATTAGAAGAATTTTCGGAAATATATAAGGTAAAATGTATTACTGCAACTGAGAATAAAAACCCTGCTGCTGCCAACGTGACAGTGGTTGTTATACCTGATATTTCTAATACGACACCTTTGCCAGAAGAACCGAAAGCACCTTTGTATTTGCTTAAGCAAATAACAGATTTCCTCACAAAACAGACTTCAGCATTTGTAACAATGGAGGTAAAAAATCCTGAGTATATACCTATGACATGTAAAATGAGAGTTGTGTTTTCTGGTGAATCTAATCAAGAAGGTGAATATATCAATAAACTTAATGAAGAGCTTAAACAATTTTTTGCTCCGTGGGCTTATGATCAGACAGTGGATATTCCTTTGGGTCGTTATATTGAAGAATCTTTAGTTATTAACTTTATTGCTCAAAGAGAATATGTACATTATGTTGACTATTTTGAATTTAAAGATAAAATTGAGATGCAACCGGATTGGATCTTGATTTCTGCTGAGAATCATGAAATACAAGCAGTTGCTGAACCAGATACTTACGGTATTGGTTACATGGCGATTGGTGATAACTTTAAAATTAATTAATGAGGATTAAAAATTATGAGTGCACAAAATAGAGACAACTTAAAAGAAAAATTTAAACAGGGTGCAATCCCTTCTGGACAAGATTTTGCAGATTTCATTGATTCTGGTCTGAATCTTGCAGAGACGAGTACAGAAATAGTAAGTGGTAGTTTACAGGTACAAGGTGATTTAGTAGTAAAAAACGATAGTGTCAATATAGGCACATCAACTTCAAACCTAAATGTAAGTGGAGATTTGACGGTAGGAGGCGACCGCTTAGTAGTAAACAGCACAGGTGTGAGTATTGGGAATGCAACTACAACAGAAGTTTTCAAAGTGCATGAAGATCGCTTAGTAGTAAACAGCACAGTTGTGAGTATTGGGAGTGCAACACCGCTAGAGGTACATAGTGACCGCTTAGTAGTAAATGACAGTGGTGTGAATATAGGGACATCAACAACAATCACAGCACTAGAGGTAACTGAAGAGTTGACGGTAGGGAGCGATCGCTTAGTAGTAAGTGATAGTGGTGTGAATATAGGGACTTCAACAACAATCACAGCACTAGAGGTAACTGAAGAGTTGACGGTAGGGAGCGATCGGTTAGTAGTAAACAGCACAGGTGTGAGTATTGGGAATGCAAGTGAGCTAAATGTCACAAGTGGAGATTTAACAGTAGGAAGCGATCGCTTAGTAGTAAACAGCACAGGTGTGAGTATTGGGAATGCAACTTCAACAGAAGTTTTCAAAGTGCATGAAAATCGCTTAGTAGTAAACAGCACAGGTGTGAGTATTGGGAGTGCAAGTGAGCTAAATGTCACAAGTGGAGATTTAACAGTAGGAAGCGATCGGTTAGTAGTAAACAGCACAGGTGTGAGTATTGGGAGTGCAAGTGAGCTAAATGTTACAAGTGGAGATTTAACAGTAGGGAGTGATCGCTTAGTAGTAAACAGCACAGGTGTGAGTATTGGGAATGCAAGTGAGCTAAATGTCACAAGTGGAGATTTAACAGTAGGAAGCGATCGGTTAGTAGTAAACAGCACAGGTGTGAGTATTGGGAATGCAAGTGAGCTAAATGTCACAAGTGGAGATTTAACAGTAGGAAGCGATCGGTTAGTAGTAAACAGCACAGGTGTGAGTATTGGGAATGCAAGTGAGCTAAATGTCACAAGTGGAGATTTAACAGTAGGAAGCGATCGGTTAGTAGTAAACAGCACAGGTGTGAGTATTGGGAATGTAAGTTCAACAGAAGTTTTCAAAGTGCATGAAAATCGCTTAGTAGTAGATGATAGTGGTGTGAATATTGGCACATCAACTGAGCTAAATGTAAGCAGTGGAGATTTAACAGTAGGAGGCGATCGCTTAATAGTAAACAGCACAGGTGTAAGTATTGGCACATCAACTGAGCTAAATGTAAGCAGTGGAGATTTAACAGTAGGAGGCGATCGCTTAATAGTAAACAGCACAGGTGTAAGTATTGGAAATGCAACTTCAATAGAAGTTTTCAAAGTGCATGAAAATCGCTTAGTAGTAGATGGTAGTGGTGTGAATATTGGCACATCAACTGAGCTAAATGTAAGCAGTGGAGATTTAACAGTAGGAGGCGATCGCTTAGTAGTAGATAATAGTAGTAGTAGTGTGAGTATTGGGAATTTTATTTCAACTTCACCGGAACCAGTAAACCTCTATGTAAGTGGGGATTTGCGGGTAAGAGGCACTATCCATCCACCGATAGAATTCACTTCACCGGAACCAGCAAACCTCAATGTAACTGGAGATTTAACGGTAAGCAACAAACTCATTCAAGTGAAAAAGTATACAATATCAAGCGGTAATACTGAGAAACAAACTGATTATCAAACATTAGATTGGATTTGTGTAATTGCTGGTTTTGATTTTCAATCAAGTACCGGAAAAAAACAAGTCAGTCAGCTTTCCGTTTATACCGAAAAAGATGGTGATATATGGAAAATTAGAGCAAACTCGATGTATCCTAATACAACCGTTGAGGTCTGGGTAATGGCAATTAGTACAAAAATTGCTGGATTTATAGACGCTTAAGTTAAACCGTAAACTTGTATGGATTAGTAAATACAAGTATCGAAATAGTTCCAATATCTATAAAACTAAGATGAAAGAACAACTCAAACAACGTCTCGAAAAACTCAGAAATGAATTAGCATCAGGACAAAAAATGGTGGCAGATTTAAAAGCTAAACAAAAAAATCTCAATCAAACTTTACTGCGTATTCAAGGTGCAATTCAAGTATTAGAAGAAGAGATTGTTAAAAGAGAGCAAGATGACTTTGCTGAGACATTAGACTTTTCAAAAAATCAGGTTATATCAAATCCGGTTAAACAGTTATAGATTGCTCCAGTCTTTAGGAGTTAGAAGTCAGGAGTCAGGAGTCAGGAGGGGAGAGAATTACAAAGATTGAGTAGTTATGATGATTTGAGATTTTTTTTATGTCCAATCAAGCGGATTTGATATTAAGAGTCTAAAAAATTTAGTTCAACCTATCTATCAGACAATTGCTCAAAAACAATCCTCGACCAATCAATTAATTTCAGATAAATTAACTTCAGAAAATAGTCCGCAGCAATAAATTACTAATAACCAATATGAATGAAGAGCTTACCATTTCTAATACTCCTCCCGAACATCCAGGTATGGATTTTACTGGGTTGCGGGAAGAGGGTATTCAGCATATCCAAGAGCTAGGAAGTCAAATCTGGACAGACTACAATACCCATGACCCAGGTATTACTATCTTAGAGCAGTTTTGCTATGTCATAACTGATTTAAGCTATCGACTTAACTTCGAGATGAAGGACTTACTTACACCTCATCCTGAAGATGCTGAAGAAAATATAAAACAGTTTTATACAGCTAGAGAAATTCTCAGTGTTAATCCTCTGACTATTAATGATTATCGGGAAATATTAATTGATATTGATGGTGTAAAAAATGCTGAATTAAAACCAATTGAGCATACAGAACCTTATATGTTTTACGATAAAAGTAATCATAGTTTAACTGTTAATTCTACTGAGGAAAATGGTGAACGGGTCTATTTAAAAGGACTTTATGAAGTAATTATTGAACTAGACGAAAAGATAACAAGAGACGCAAAAAATCTTAAAAAAGAAGTAGCATCTAAACTGAACGAGCATCGAAATTTGTGTGAATATTTTTTCGGTGATGTTACTATATTAGAGATTGAAGAAATTACTGTAGAGGCACATATTGATATAGAAGATGACTCTAATGAAACAGAGTTAATGCAAAAGGTCTATGATGAGTTATATAATTATATTTCTCCTAGGTTAGAATTTTATTCTTTAAAAGAACTACAAGATGAAGGTAGAAATACTGAAGATATTTTTGAGGGATATCCTCTTGAACATGGTTTTATTAAAGACGAAGAATTTGATATCCTGATGAAGAAAAAAGCATTGTATACTTCTGAATTAATTGAGAAGCTTTTAAAGATTGAAGGGATAAAAACAATTAGAAGTATCTCTCTTTTAAGTAGTTTTGATCCAGAACAAGAACCACAAAAATGGGTGTTACCATTAGCTCCTAATCAAACACCACGACTTAACGATGATATTCCAATTACTTTTTACAAAAGAAACCGTTCTTATCCTCTTGAGATTGACAATAATGACAATAATGACAATAATGACTTGGAACTATCAGAATCAGGGCAACAAGCACAAGATATTCCTATTCCAGTAGGAGAGTATAGAGAGTTATCTGACTATGAATCAATCCAAAATGAGTTCCCAGTTAATTATGGTATTGGAGAATTTGGTTTACCTGCTTCTGCAACTACGGAACGCAAAAGTCAAGCAAAGCAGTTACAAGCTTATTTGATGTTTTTCGACCAGATTTTAGCTAATTATTTTACTCAACTAGACCATACTAAAGATTTGTTTTCTTTCCAAAATGAGGATAATCAAACCTACTTTCCTCAGGATATTTCTAGTTTTCCTGGTGCGGACGAAATCCTAAATTCAAATGGTTCTGCAGACAAGCAACCAGAGGATTTATGGAAAGAGAAAGAAATTAATTTAGAAAGAAAGAGTCGTTTTCTAGATTATTTAATGGCACAGTTTTGTGAAAAATTCACAGATCCTTCTTTGCTTTTATATAAAAGTAAAATTTCACCAGAAGCTCAACAGATTCAATTGCTTAAAGATTTGTTAAACTTCCTGAAAGATTTGTTGAAATTACAGAATGCAATTCCTTTAAAATTACTGAATGAAATATTTTTCAACTTACTGAAGGAAGTAGCTTTAAGGTTCAATATTAAAAATAAAAATCAAGAACCTATTTCATTGTTAAACGAATATATTCAAAATGAAACTGCTCTACTTAATTTAAAGCAACAGATTAAAGATAAAATTAATTTTTTACAAAATTATCCTCAAATTAGTGCTGGTAGGGGTCAAGCATTTGACTGTACTAATTCTCAAGAAGTTTGGGATACAGACAATGTTTCAGGATTAAAGAAAAGAATTTGTGCCTTATTAGGAATGCCTTACGATCGAGTATCTCTTTCAGAATCCGATGAAATAGAAGGTTTTCATTTAATTGAGCATATTTTACTTCCTGTTAATCAGGATGAATTTTTTACTGTAAATTTGGGTTATCCAATTTCAAAGTTTGAAACAGAAAAAGAAGAAGAGGAGAATGAAACAGAAAAAGTTACTTGTACATCTGAGAAGCATGGACTTTCAAATGATGAAGCAATACAAATATTTGATTCAGGAAGCTATAATGACGATTACACTGTTAGGAACGTTGCAGAAGATACATTCAATATAGAAAAAGAATTTTCAGCAGAACCAAAAACAGGAAAATGGATACATAAAGAAGCACACAAAGATCCTTTTTCTTTTCAAATCAGTTTTGTTTTCCCTGATTGGATAGGTCGCTTTAAAGACAAAGATTTTAGAAATATAGTTTATGATATTATTACTGCAGAAACACCAGCACATATAACTCCTTATATTCACTGGTTTGGTAAAGGTCAAATGGAATATTTTGAGAGTGTTTACTTTCAATGGTTAGATGAAATTATGAATGGAACAAATAATAATATTAATCTTACTAATGAAATGATCAAACTATTATCAATTGATAAGTTTCATGGTATTGGATATATGATGATTTGTGGAGAAGATGAAGATTGTGAAGAAAATGAAGATTGTCAACTAAATGAAAAGTTAGAAAAATTTAAAATAATACCAGACAAATACGATCCATTAAAATTTGAAGGATAAGCATTTACGGCAATTAGCTCCCAAATTATATTATCAATTATAAATGACTACAAGCCTTTATTTTCGTATTTATTAAGAATGAGACTATTAAATTGCTGAGTCAGTCGTTTTCAGAATTTTCTCTATAACTGGGTTGGATATACTTGAATCCTTACATAATCGATTAAATTATTTACCCGTGAAGAAACAACGACATATTATCAAAAAACAGGTTATAGAACTTAATTTAAGTTCACAACGAGATGCTTTTGCATTACAAAATGAGGTAAGTAGAATATATCGTCAAAAGGTTGTTCCTCTAATTGATAATTTATTAAGTCAGTCGATCGCTCCAGATACAATACATAGAATTAATACTCTAGATATTAATTTAGGAAATATTGATATTAATAATCTAGAAGAGGATTTGATTGAGAAAGTTACTGAACAAATTAAACAACAACTGGAGATAGAGTTTAGCTCTTCTATTAAGGAAAAAAATATCTTTGAGTCTGGTCAAAAAAATGTCGATAGCAGTAATTATTCTGATTCTCAACAAGAACGTAAATTGAAAAATTTACAAGTGTTTAAGATTGAGAATAAGAGGCGATCGCAACTAGAAATTTTGAGCTACTTCGTAGAAACAGGAATGCTTCCTTGGTGGGCGGAAAATTTCAGCAAACAGGACTTAGAAAAATGTTGCGATTATCTAATTACAGATTCACCTATTCAGGTAAAGTATATTATTGAAAAAAGCTTAAAAGATATCAAGAGGTTACAGCGTTTAATTTACCAATTTTCTGATGTAATACTCCTAAAAATAGTCAGTTTATTTACTGGAGATTTAGTCAAGTTTATTGCTAATTATAATACAGATATTAAGTCTATTTTTGAACAACTAGAGCAGACGAGAAATATTCCTATAGCAAAATTAAGATTTCAGAGATGGGAGGGAATATTATTGAGTCTCTCTCCTAGGGATAATACTAAAGTAAATAAGCTCAGTTTGGTCGAAGCAAATTTATTACTTATAGCAACCAGTAATGGGATTAATTATACTGAGTTGTTCAATAGTCTTGTTACTAAAATAGAGTATCTACTTGGAGAAGGAAGAGAATTTAAAAGCGGACTTCCAGAAATCTTAGAAAGTCTGAAAACTTCTGACTCAATTCTAGAAAATATTCCGGGCGACTCTAGGGAGAAGGAATTTTTAGAATCTGGTCAAAAGTTAAGTGAAAATCAACGGATATTAGAAAGATATAAACAGCAAATTCAACAACTTAATCGGCAAATAGAAAATTTATTACAGGAACTCAAAACATCTAATGTAGTAGAGGATAAATCTAATTTAGAAATTAATGAAAATCTGAAAACTTCTAAATCTATTACAGAAAATATTCCGGGCGAGTCTAGGGAGAAAGAATTTTTAGAATCTGGTCAAAAGTTAAGTGAAAATCAACGGATATTAGAAAGATATCAACAGCAAATTCAACAACTTAATCGGCAAATAGAAAATTTATTACAGGAAATCAAAACATCTAATGTAGTAGAGGATAAATCTAATTCAGAAATTAATGAAAATCTGAAAACTTCTAAATCTATTACAGAAAATATTCGGGGCGAGTCTAGGGAAAAAGAATTTTTAGAATCTGGTCAAAAGTTAAGTGAAAATCAACGGATATTAGAAAGATATCAACAGCAAATTCAACAACTTAATCGGCAAATAGAAAATTTATTACAGGAAATCAAAACATCTAATGTAGTAGAGGATAAATCTAATTCAGAAATTAATGAAAATCTGAAAACCTCTAACTCAAGCCCAGAAAATATTGCCGCCGACTCTAGAGAAAATGAATTCTTAAAATCTGGTCAAAAGTTAAGTCAAAATCAACAGATATTAGAAAGATATAAACAGCAAATTCAACAACTTAATCGTCAAATAGAAACTTTATTACAGGAACTCAAAAATTATGCTTTAGTCGAGAATAAATCCGATTCAGAAATTAATGAAAATCTGAAAACCTCTGACTCAATTCCAGAAAATATTGCCGCCGACTCTAGAGAAAATGAATTCTTAAAATCTGGTCAAAAGTTAAGTCAAAATCAACAGATATTAGAAAGATATCAACAGCAAATTCAACAACTTAATCGGCAAATAGAAACTTTATTACAGGAACTCAAAAATTCTGCTTTAGTCGAGAATAAATCCGATTCAGAAATCTTAGAAAGTCTGAAAACCTCTGACTCAATTCCAGAAAATATTGCCGCCGACTCTAGAGAAAATGAATTCTTAAAATCTGGTCAAAAGTTAAGTCAAAATCAACAGATATTAGAAAGATATCAACAGCAAATTCAACAACTTAATCGGCAAATAGAAACTTTATTACAGGAACTCAAAAATTCTGCTTTAGTCGAGAATAAATCCGATTCAGAAATCTTAGAAAGTCTGAAAACCTCTGACTCAATTCCAGAAAATATTCCTGGCGACTCTAGGGAGAAGGAGTTTTTAGAATCTGGTCAAAAATCAAGTCAAAATCAACGGATATTAGAAAGATATCAACAGCAAATTCAAGAACTTAATCGGCAAATAGAAAATTTATTACAGGAAATCAGAAATTCTAGTCTAGTCGGGAATAAATCCGATTCAGAAATTAATGAGAATCTGAAAAATTCTCAATCCGTCACAGAAAATATTAGTGGCGAGTCTAGGGAGAAAGAATTCTTAGAATCTGGTCAAAAGTTAAGTCAAAATCAACGGATATTAGAAAGATATCAACAACAAATTCAGCAACTTAATCGTCAAACTAAATTTGTAGATTCCGTTAATAATTTTAGTGAGTCCGATGAAATATATGTTCGCAATGCAGGATTAATTTTATTATGGCCATTCCTCAAGCGTTTTTTGCTCAAAATAGGACTGGTACAAGAAAATCTTTTTATTAACATCACATCTGCTGAACGGGCAGCTATTTTACTCCAGTATATAGTCGATAACTCAACAGAAATACCTGAATATATTTTACCTCTTAATAAAATACTTTGTGGTATAAATTTATTAGAACCAATAGACACAAATTTAGAAATCACTAAACAAGAAATAACAGAATGTGAAAATTTACTATCTGCTGTAATTCAAAATTGGTCAATTTTAAAAAATACATCTATAGAAGGATTTAGAAAAGCTTTTTTGCAACGAAAAGGTATTTTGAAAATTCGTGATGGTAGTTATCTACTACAGGTTGAACGCGAAACTTACGATATCTTACTAGATAGAATTCCTTGGAGCATACAAGTTGTTAAACTACCCTGGATGAATAACATTTTATATGTGGAGTGGTAGATGGGTTTTGTTGCAGAAAAAGTCATAAAAAAACAACGAAGTATTTAATAATTAATAATGGCTTTGTTGCATGAAAGTAGCGACAGAACATCCGTTCCGCTTTTCGGTTGTTCCCGACATGAAAGGTGAACCTAGTTGCAGCTATATCACCCTATTTCTATAGATTGATGCTTTATATCAAATCCGCTTGATTGGACATAAAAAAAATCTCCTATCTTCATAACTACGCTCATCTTTATGATTGTCTCTCCTCCTGACTCCTGACTCCTGACTCCTGACTCCTCTTGAGTTAAGCAATCTATAACTGTTTAACCGGATTTGATATTATTCATTTGTTGACCAATAATTAAATCGCTCAAAGCCTTTACAGGTATAAGTTTCAGCCTTTTTTTATCAAAGATTGATGCTTTATTCATTTGTTGGCCAATAGTTAAATCGCTCAAAGCCTTTGCAGGTATAAGTTTCAGCCTTTTTTTTAATACCGAAGATAATTGATTTATTTATTGGACAATAGTTGTAGAAGTATGAAGTACATGGATCTTAAGCTTCTGCGGTAGCTATATGTTTTCATACAACAAAGCCATTAATAATTAATAACTGATAACTGATAACTGAAATGACTTGGGCATAGCGCTACACAATACTGATGCTCCTGAACTTGATATGAGACATGATACAATTAAGTGGACTTCACTTGAGGAAATATCTAATGGTAGCAGTTTCTAGCAATGACCCTAACGATACAGAATTTATCGTCCCCTCCGATCAATTTACTGGAGTTGTTCGATTTGAAAATACCACTACAGGAGAGATTTGCACGGGTGCCTTACTAGCTGGTGATGGCCTTCATATTCTGACGGCCGCCCATTGCTTTAATAATGAGGATGATTCGGCCAACTTAAGTCCTAACCCTGATGATTATGTAGTTACCTTTGAATTAGCTGATGGCACTTTTCCAGAAATAGATGTCGAAGAGATTTTTATTCATCCTGATTGGACAGCCAATAACAGCAGTGATAATGATGTTGCCATCATTAAGCTCTCTAATGAAGCGCCTGACGTTGAGAGCTATGAAATATATCGTGATACTGATGAAATTGGGGAAACTTTTACCCGTGTAGGTTATGGTTTACGTGGAACTGGTACAACTGGTCAGATTTCCTCTCCAGAGGAAGACCCTC
Source organism: Okeania sp. SIO3I5 (assembly GCF_010672085.1). GTDB lineage: Bacteria > Cyanobacteriota > Cyanobacteriia > Cyanobacteriales > Microcoleaceae > Trichodesmium. The sequence continues at coordinate 72,837 of NZ_JAAHHT010000019.1, read as the reverse complement.
CTGTCAAGCGTTTTGGACAAAATACTTATGATGCCTTAAGTGATATTTTTAGCGATCCTCCTAATAATCTTCAAGCGCTAGAAGGTACACAGCTTGCCTTCGATTTTGATAGTGGAGAACCAGAGAACGATGCTTTTGGTCTTGAATATGGGTTGAATCAGTTGGGAGTGGAGCGAGAGGTTAATTCTACAGCAGGAGATTCTGGAGGTCCCGCCTTTATTGATGGCCAAATAGCTGGCTTCACATCCTATGGTTTTTCTCCATCTACTGATGGTATAGATGTGGATGATATCAGTGGTAATTCCACTTTCGGAGAATACAGTGTTGATACAAGGGTTTCAGCTTATGCTAGCTTCATTGATAATATTCTTCTTTTGTCACAAACCGGAACTAGAGAAAATGATACTTTAGTTGGTGGTACTGGTAACGATACTATTAATGGAGCTCGTGGTAACGACAGACTTGTAGGAAGAGATGGTGATGACTTGTTGATAGGTCGCCGTGGTAAGGATATTTTGTTAGGAGGAGCAGGTGATGATGTTCTAGAAGGAGGTATTGGTCGCGATCGCCTTAATGGTGGTGCTGGCAATGATACACTCAGTGGGGGTGGCGGTATTGACCGTTTTATCTTTAATACTAATGAGCAATTTCAGTCAGAGGATGTTGGTATAGACGAAATTACAGATTTTTCCCAAACACAAGAAGACATTCTTCTTCTAGACTTGGGAACTTTCACTGCTATTGACAGTGACTCAGGAACTGGGTTCAGCATTGCAGATGAATTTGCTACAGTTGCGAATGACGGACAAGCAGCAACTTCGGATGCGGTTATTGTCTATAACAGTAACAATGGTAATTTGTTCTATAATCCTAATGGTAACGCAGCGGGTTTTGGCAGTGGGGGTCAGTTTGCTACTTTGACAAATACTGTATCTTTAGAAGCAGAAGATTTCTTCCTTAGAAGTTAGCATCCTGTGCTGATAGTGTGATCATAAACCGGGTTTTTCATCCATTGATAATGGATAATTGATAATTACCTCTCCCTTTTAAGTAGGGCTTGCTGATTAAATATAAAAGCATTGACAGATAAAGGTTTTAGCCTTTTTATGTCTTGAAAAAGTACAAGGTTTTTGTTCTAGGGATCTCAAAAAGTTAGGATTTTGAGTTGACTGTGGCAGAAAAATCAAAGGATAATTTTTCCTCCTGCCTCCTCGCTCATTCCCCATTCCTCCTGACTCCTGACTCCTAACTCCTGAGGACTACCCTCACCCATAAGACTTTTTCAGCAAACCCTAAGTAGAGGATTTACTAAAAGGAAAAAAAATAAATTTTTTCCCTTGAAAGGGGAGGTTTTTAACCTGAATTATTTAATTATTTAATTATTAATTATTCGGTGAGAGATAGATATTAGTATGGTAGAACATTTAAAACAAACCCGGTTTTTATGTAAATTTGTCATTTTGGTTCGATACAGTTTTATATGCTTGCTGTGGATGATGAGGTTTGTCTGGATATTGAAGTTGTAAGTTACCTTCTTTTAGCATAGGGTTAATATAATTAGCTCTAATACTATCTGGAGTTCGAGCTAAAAGTTCAGCTAATGTTTTGAGGTTTAGATACCCATTTGAGCATAGATTAAGAATTGTATTTCTCATTAGTTCTCGATTTACCCGTTTCTTTTCTCTAACTGGAATTGCAATATCTATTAACAGTTGTTTTTGATTACGATCGGAGCTAGATTCGTTACGATCGGAGCTAGGTTCGTTATGATCGGAGCTAAATTCGTTACGATCAGAGCTAGGTTCGTTATGATCGGAGCTAGATTCGTTATGATCGGAGTTAGATTCGTTATGATCGGAGTTAGGTTCGTTATGATCGGAGCTAGTCAACAACGAAAATAAATCAAGCTGACCTTGGTTTGGTAAATTGTAGCGTGTACCTTTCCCTTCGCCAGATTTTTCCAAATAATCATTATTAACTAAACGTTTTAAACATCTACCTATATCTGTAGGATGCTCTTTTCTATAACGTTGAATATCTGTATTACTAACTGCTCCAAATTTATGAGTAATTACCAAAATAATACGTTCTAATTCTGTTAAGTTGGAATAGTTATTTCCAATTATTTGCTTTAATTCTTTTTCTACATTTTCTGGTATAAAACTAACCATTGGTAATAATAAAGATGTGCTTTCTACATCAAGCTTTTCTGATACCAAAGGAATAAACCATTGTTGTTCTTTCCATGCTCCAAGAATTTTCCCAAATCCAGAACCTGCTTTTTCTCCTAATCCTAACATTTGAAACATTTTTTGTAAGGTAGGATTGCGAGGATCTGTATGACCACCTTCATACAAAAGATTAATAGGTATTCTGAGGCGACCGGGATTAGAAAATGCAAAACCTTGTTGGAACTTGATGATAACTAATGATTTTGTAGATAGATGTCGGCATGAATTAAAGTATTTGCTAATGCTTCTCTTATACCTTGATGAACATGAGTTTCTTCTCTGCGAGTAGCATTTTTATCAAGTTGAAATGGTACATCTAAATCCTTGACCAAACGACTATAAACACGATAATAAAAATTAAATAAGTTTGGTTCCCATCTACCATCAAGAGTTAAACGATAATCCAACCTCTGGTCTGGATCACTAGAGAAACGTTCTTGATAATCTAAGTGGTAATAAGGAAAAGCATCTAAAATAGTGCGTTCGCGACCAAACATAAGTAACCCTGCATGAGTTAATCCCTCTTTATTTGTGTCGCGATCGCGTTTCCATCCTCCCAATTGGAGGAGTAAATTTTTATCGTCAAACGCTAACCAAGGATGTTCCGGTTCTCTATTACTAAAACGTTGCCGAAATGCTTTCAGAGTTTCTGAATCTAGATCGTTCAAATTAAAATTATCTAAAATTTGAGAATCTTGAGGTTCACTACTAGCATCTCGCAACATCTGCTTGACATACTCCCGACGTTACCCTTCTATTCCCCCCTTTCAAAGGGGGGTTAGGGGGGATGGAAAAATAGGGATTCTTCAGCCTGGGAAACCCTGACTGCTGTTTTGACAGAGGTGATGTCCTCCCCCTGTGTTCGTTGAACTTACGCTCAATCAACAGTATTGTAATAAAATACCTCCTATTTGTCAAGGGGAGCATAACGTTTAGGATATGGAGGTATCTAACCGTTGACCCGGGGTTTCCATCTCTGAGTTCCCCTCCCCCCTTGGAAAGGGGGTTTAGGGGGGATGGAGAGCTTTGACTTCCCTTCGGGGAAGTTAATTTCTATTTCGGTGCAGCGGTAGTCTCCAGAATAGTCACGTTTGTAAGTTCCTGTCATCAGATTATTATTAATATAAACAGGACGTTGAGTACGGGTTGCTCTAGGAATTGAAATAATAATAAGTCTACTACTGTCAATTTCTTTAATTTCTAGATGAGAATTAGAGCAAATAGGAAAACTCAATTTTTCACGATTATTATGATTATTCCAAAATTGGGTTATTAAATTTTCTGGGTTATTAACTCCTGAAATAATAAATCCATCATCAGCTTCGCTAACTCCTAATATTATATAACCACCATCTGTATTTGCAAAAGCTGAGAGAGTTGGCCAAATATCTTTGGGTAAACTATTTTTAGCAGACTTAAACTCAATCTCTTGGTCTTCTCCAATATCTATATGTTCTAATAAAGTATCTAAATCCATCAGTTTAAATTGTTTGATTTTTCAATACATTGAATTACTATTTATTTGAGTTTTTCAATTTTAAAATTGATAGGTTAAATTATACCAATCCTAAATGGTTTGTGAAAAAAACTGTAGGGGTTTGGTTTCCAAATCCAAGCGGAAATACAATACAGTTCAGTTAAGGATTTTCTTTTGGCAGTAATGATTTGTGAAAAAACATTAATTGATACTTGATAATGGTAATTTGAAAAGTTTATTTAATGGTTCGATTCCATAGCAGTTTCAGTCTTATCTAAATGGTATTGAGCTAAAAAAGGGTTTGGAGACCAAACCCCTACATTCATTAATTGATAATTGATAATTACCTAGTTGTTAAAACCCTTGGCAATTCGGTAAGAAAGAAAAGTTTATTTAATGGTTCGATTCCATAGCAGTTTCAGTCTTATCTAAATGGTATTGAGCTAAAACAGGGTTTGGAGACCAAACCCTTACATTCATTAATTGATATATGGCAACCTTTTTAGGATTGCTATACTTACAGTCAAACAACAGATTTAAACAGCTCCCATACCTGTTTTAAATCTACATTTCCGCCACTAATAATTACTCCCACTCTAACACCAGAAACTTTAACAGTATTTTCTAATAAAGCTGTTGCTGCTAAAGCTCCAGTTGGTTCTATTACTAACTTCATTCTTTCCCAAATAAAATACATTGTTCTTAAAATTTCTTCCTCCGAAACCGTCACCATATCATCAACATAATTCAAAATTAATGGAAAATTCAATGTACCCAAATAGGGCGTTCTAGCACCATCAGCAATAGTATTAGGATTATGTACACTTTGCAGAGTTTGAGAATAAAAAGACCGAGTAGCATCATCCGCATTTTTCGGTTCAACTCCCACAACTCCGCAGTTTTTTAATAGATTTTTAGTAGCGATCGCGCAACCAGAAAGTAAACCACCGCCTCCACAACATACTAATAATAAATCCAAACTTTCTACCTCTTCAATTAACTCTAAAGCAGTCGTACCTTGTCCGGCAATAATATCAGGATGGTCATAAGGCGGAATAATTATATAACCTCTTTCTTCGGCAATTTTTGCAGCTAACTTTTCTCTATTTGTTTGATTTATATCGTAGAAAATTATCTCAGCTCCATAACCACGAGTAGCAGATTTTTTAACTTCTGGAGCATTATTTGGCATCACAATAGTTGTGGGAATATTTAATAATTTGCCTGCTAGAGCGATCGCCTGAGCATGATTTCCAGAAGAATAGGTTAATACGCCCAATTGTTTTTGAGTTTCTGATAGTTGAGATAGAGCATTGTAAGCTCCTCTAAACTTAAATGAACCTGTCCGTTGAAAATTTTCACACTTAAAAAATACCTCACAATTAGTCAGTTTATTTACAGTTGTTGAAGTTATTACAGGTGTGCGGTGAGCTACAGAATATAAATTATTAGCTGCTGCTGTAATTTGATTGTAATTAACTGCAATATTATTAGTAGATTTTGAATTATACATAGACATATTTCAATAAATATAGCAATCTTAAATAGCTTTTTAACAATTAATAATTAATAATTACCTCTCCTTGAAAAGAAGAGAATTGACTAATTATGAAAATTTTTATTTATTATATAAAATCAGGTTATACAGTAATCGCATTCAAAAATCCTCAACTTACAAATATTCTATTGAATACGAATTTAAAAATTTATGCATTTTCATTTCCTTTCTTACTCCTAACTCATTACTCATTACTCATTACTCCTCAGTAATACGATAACTAATTACCCGGATTCTATATTATTCCCTATCCAAGGGTAGACTTTAAACCAAAATTTTTCGGTAATATTTGATCGTAGGGGTTTGGTCTCCAAACCCAATTTGGTCTCCAAATCCAATTTGGTCTCCAAACCCAATTTGGTAATTAATATTATTTTTGGTCTCCTAAACATTGAACTCTTTGTTGAGAAAAAATTGGTCTTGGCTGAAATGATTCTAAACCACGACCATCATAAATAGTTGCTCCATCAGGCATTTTTGCTCCTTCTAATATTACTCCTTCTGTCAAAGCACCTTCAAAAATAGCGCCACTTAAATCTGTCTTGCTCAAGTCAGCACCTCTGAGGTCAACCCCACGGAGATTAGCATCTACTAAATTAGACCATTCGAGATTAGTATTTTGTAGGTTAGCATTAGTTAAGTCAGCACAAGTAAAGTAAGAAGAACTGAAATTACTGTTGCTTAAGTCGGCATTTTTTAAGTTAGTTTGTCTTAGTTTTGCACCTCGTCGTCTGATGTTACTAAGGTCAGCTCCACTAAGGTCGCATCCTTGACAAACTGCTGATGAGTTATCTAAAAATTGCCGGAGTTGTTCGACGTTTTCTGCGAGGATAGGTGTTGCTAAGGAGCCAATTATTAACAGGGTAATAGTGATAATTTTTTTCAGTTTCATAGTGGTTAATTTTTATTCAGGTTAACATCTATAATATTACAGCAAATTTAAAGTATATGAAGTGCAAATATTCAATAATATCTCCCCTTTGAGGGCGAAGTTTAAGTCAAATATTTGTAGTGCGGGCATCTTGCCCGCTACAGGTTTACTTAACCCTTGATGAAATAGCAGTGTTATTAATTATCAGCATAATATTTTTGGGAAAATTAATCGTTTTCTAGAAAGATAATTAGGTGGAAATATATTTATTTGATAAATTTAGGAATTACGGAAATAAACCCAGTTTCTACGATACATTATTTTTAATAAAAGATGTCTACAATAAACCGGGTTTCTGGGTTCCCCTACGTAAATTATGAAATTGTTGAGTATCAATAATGGCTTTGTTGCATGAAAGTAGCGTTCTTAACATCCATTCCACAGTTTACAGCGCTTTTCAGATTGATGACACCGGCACAACCAAAACCTTGTAGGGACGTTCCATGGAACGTCCCTACAAGGTCTACCGAAATGAAAACTCCTTTAATCGCTCTAAGCACGCGATTATTGATGTTCTATTTACTATTGTCCAATAGTTAGAGCTGACAGTTTAAATCTCAAAACCTTTACAGGTAAAAGTTTCAGCCTTTTGATTTCAAAGATTGATGTTTTATCTAACTATTGTCCAATAGTTACAGCAGTTTCAGCGCGTTATTGTTGTAGATATGGGTCCCAAGTGCGGCAGCTATATACTTTTATGCAACAAAGCCATCAATAATAGTAAAATTAGAAAAAGTTAATCAAGAGGTAAATTATGGATGCTCAAGAAGAATTCCTAGAAGAATATGAAGATGGAGAAAGACACTTCTCCAAGCGAAAACTAATGGGAATAGACCTTGAAGGAAAAGATTTAACAGGTATAAATTTCTCATTAGCAGATTTATTAAATGCAAATTTAACTCAAACAAATTTAACAGAAGCTAACTTAGAAGCTTCAAATTTACTGGGAGCAGACTTAAGTAAAGCAAATTTGTCTAAGGCAAATATTGTGGAAGCAAATCTGTCAGATGCAGACTTAAATGAGATAAATTTAAGCTATGCTGATGTTCGATACACAAACTTAAGCAATTCATCTTTAAAGAATGCAAACCTAGTTGGTTCAAAATGTACAGAATCAAATTTTAGTAGAGCAGAACTGCAAGAAGCAGATTTGAGTAAAGGAGGTTTTAAAGATACTAATTTTATTCTCGCTAAATTAAATAATGCCAATTTGAGAAAGTCAGACCTAAGTAATGCCGACTTAAGTGTAGCTTCTCTCAAAGAAGCTAATTTAGAAAGAGCAAATTTACAAGGAGCAAATTTAATAAGGGCAGATTTAGAAGGAGCTAATCTTAGTAAAGCAAATTTATCTGGCGCTAAAACTTATTTATGGAACATAAAAGATGCAGACTTTACTGATACTATAATGCCTGATGGGAGAAAATTTACTAATGCTGAAATACCCACCGATAATCAACCAACAAAAGAAACAATAAAAGAAAACATGACAACTCGTAAAATAATCAAAACTGACAAAGCACCAGACCCAGTTGGCCCATATAATCAAGCGATCGCCACAACTGGCCAAATGCTCTTTATCTCTGGTCAAATAGCGATCGACACCAGAATTAATCAAATAGTCTACACCGAGGACGTAAGTAAACAAACGGAACAAGTCATGGCAAACCTCGAAGCTATCCTCACTGAAGCAGGAGCAACTTGGTCAAATGTTGTTAAAACCACAGTCTACCTGAAAAACATGGACGACTTTGCCACTGTCAATAACATCTACGGCAAATATTTCGACTCCGAAAATGCACCTGCTCGTGCTTGTGTAGAAGTAGCACGTTTACCCAAAGACGTACTTGTAGAAATTGACTGCATTGCTGTAATATAGAAAGTTTTAGCGCTTTTCAAATTGATGAACCACATCGTCGCAACCAAAACCCTGTAGGGACGTTCCATGGAACGTCCCTACTGTGTTATACTCAACTGAAAAGCGCTGTAATTAAGGATTCAAGCCTCGTTCCTCACCAGCGAAAAAATCAAAAATATTTTCCTTATTTCAAGCCCCTGACTTTAGGGTTATAATTTTGAATTTTGAATTGATATGACTTCTGAGTTCTGACTTAACCTATATTTTCCGGATATTTTGTATAGAACTGTGACTGAAAATACTGAAATCTTCCATTTAGGTACTTAGTTATGCTTGACATACTCCCGACGTTGCCCTTACGGGACCCATAGGGATTCTGAGCGTCTGGGAAACCCTGACCGCTGCGCATGACAGAGGTGATGTCCTCCCCCTGTATTGACATTGATAATAACAAAATGCTCCTAGCTTGTGTCTTGGGCATATGAACGTTTAGCTTATGAAGGTATCCGAATCCTGGCCCAGGCTTTCATCCCGACGCTCCCCCCTTTCCAAGCTATGCTTTATAAACATCTTTCTTAACATAAAACTTGGGCATTAATGACAAGTTATGTTCATGCTTCATAAACGGCTTTTTCAGCAGAAAAGTGTATTGAATTAGACATTTTTTTGATGATTGTAGGCGGGATTCTTCCTCCTCCTCCTCCCACACCTCCCCATCTTCCCCACCCTCCCACAAGGGTTTCAGGAGTTCCTGATCAGGGATAGCTTTCACTCGTGGGGTTAGGGGGGATGGAGAGCGCGGGACAACAGCCAGGAAAGTTAAAGTAACAAGTTATTTCTTTTCCCTGGCTAATTTTTGACATTAAGGTATATATGTGTTACAATGCATAGGGAAATTATATTTATATTGTTTTAATCTCCTCAACAGTAGAAAAATAAAGATATTTAACTAGATAAAAATCTACAGAATAGTTGATAGGAGTTATACAGGATCGGCATCTACTAGAAAATCCAAGAAATATTTCATACTTTCTTGAGAAATTAAACTTATCGAATAAATTAAGTAAATTTAAAATTATAGGCTTTCTCAACCGAGTTGACTGACAGCTTATTTAGTTTTGAATGAGCAAAATTATCAGATTTAGTTATCCCAAAATTAGATACAAATCAAGATAATTATTTATGAAAAAAGATATGGTTAAACTTGAATAAATTTCTTGACAAAGTATCATAAGAATTTAAAATTATGAACGTTCTAGATCAAACTAAAGAGGAACTAATTCAGGAGTTAATAGAACTTCGTCAAACTATTAATGAACTTAAAGAAGTCAATTCAAATCGCTGCTTAACGGCACAAGAATTAAATGATCTAATTGAAGAGCGCACTGCAGCACTAAAAGAATCAAACGATCGCTTAATAGAAGAAATTGTTCAACACCAACAAGCACTAAAAGATTTAAAAATAGCCAAAGAACAGTTACAAACAGTTTTGGCAGCAGTACCTGGTACAGTATCTTGGATTAATTCAGATTTACAATATATAGAAGTCAATCAGCAGTTAGCTGATATTTTTGGTATACCCAGAACAGAATTTCCGGGGAAAAATATTGGTTTTTTAGGGGCAAGTTCTGAGTTTAATGACTTTATCAAAGACTTTTTTGAGAGTTCGTCTTTAGAAACAACTCGTGAAATTATATCAATAGTTCATGGAGAACGTCGAAACTATTTGGTTGTTGCAGAAAAATACAATCAAAACCAAGCTGCCTTTATAGTAGGCATAGATATTACTGAAGCTAAACAAGGAGAAGAAAAATTAAGAAAAGCCAAAGAACAGTTAGAAACAGTTTTGGGAGGAGTACCTGGTACAGTATCTTGGATTAGTTCAGAATTAAATTATATAGAAGTTAATCAGCGGTTAGCTGATATTTTTGGTATACCTAGAGCAGAATTTCCAGGGAAAAATATTGGTTTTTTAGGAACAAGTTCTCAATTTAATGATTTTGTTGAAGAGTTTTTTGCTAGTTCTAAATCAGAAAAAATAGGTGAAGTTGTATCAAAAATTAATGGGGAACCTCGAAACTATCTGATTGTTGCCCAAAAGTATAATAAAAACCAAGCTGCTTTTGTCGTAGGTATAGATATTAGCGAACGGAAACAAGCAGAAAAAAATCTGTTAGTTAGTAAAGAAAAACTAGAAACAGTATTAGAAGCTGTTCCGGGAATGGTTTCATGGATTAATGCAGATTTAACCTATATTGAAGTCAATCAAAAATTAGCTGATACCTTTAACCTACCACGAGGAGAATTTGTCGGCAAAAATCTTGATCTTGTAGACGATAATTCTAAATTTTACTCTTTGATGGCAGATTTTTTTGCTAGTTCTGAGCTAGAAATAACTGCTGAAATTACTTCAACATACGACAATTTATACCGAGATTATTTAATAGTTGCCCGCAAATATAATCGCAATCAAGCAGCATTCGTAGTGGGGATTGATATTACCGAACACAGACAAGCACAATTAGAACTTGGGGCAACTCAAGAACAGTTCAAAACTATTTTAGAAACAATACCAGGAATTGTATCTTGGATCGGCTCAGATTTATGCTACTTAGGAGTTAATCAACACTTAGCAAAGACCTACAATTTGCCCCAAGAAGCTTTTGTTGGTCAAAATATTGGCTTTCTCAAAGCTAGTCAAGAATTTAATGAATTTATGCAGCAATTCTTTGCCAGTGCTGCTCAAGATGATTATCGAGAAATATCTGCTTACGTTAATGGTACTGCCCGAAATTATTTAATTGTCTCCCAAAAATATGCTCAAGGAGAAGCTGCTGTTGCTGTAGGCATTGATATTAGCGATCGCAAATATGCAGAAGCAGCATTACGAGAAGCTGAAGAAAAATATCGTACTATCTTTGAAAATGCCGTTGAAGGAATTTTCCAAGCAACTCCAGATGGCTACTTGATCAGTGCTAATCCAGCATTAGCTCGAATTTATGGTTATGATTCTCCTGAACAAGTGATAGCTAATTTTATCTGCTTACAACATCAACTTTACGGTAATTCTGAAGATCGGCAGCGATTTCTCAAAAAATTAAAGCAGCAGGGTGCTGTAGTTAATTATGAATCACAAATTTATCGTCGAGATGGCAGTCTAATTTGGATATCTGAAAATGCCAGAGCTGTGTACGATCAAGATAGTCAATTAATTCGTTATGAGGGAACTGTTGAGGATATTACGGAACGGAAAGAAGCACAGGAAGCTTTACAAAGAGCTAATCAGCAGTTAGAAGGCAAAGTAGAAGAACGCACTAAAGCTTTAAGGAAATCAAATAGTTTGCTAATGGCAGAAATTTCAGAACGTCATCGTGTAGAGACTGCCTTACGAAAATCGGAAGCAGAACTACGAGTCTTGTTTGAGGCAATGACTGATGTAATTACTGTTTTCGATGCTGAAGGCAAATATGTCAAAATCTTATCTACTAATTCTGAGGTATTATATACTCCGATCAATGAATTGATTGGCAAAAGTGTTTATGAGGTTTTGCCCCCTCAGCAAGCTAACCTATTTATGATTAATATTCAACGGGTGCTGAATACACAGGAAACTGTTAACTTAGAATATAGTCTGCTCGTATCTAATAATCAACAGCACGATCCTAATTGCCAAGATTATAATTGTATATGGGGAATCTCATGTAAACTTCCTAATTACAAATCTGGCGGATCGGTTCCTCATCCCCATTCTCCAATTCCTAAACCTGATGAAGTTTGGTTTACTGCTAGCATTTCACCATTACCAGATAACTGTGTAATTTGGGTAGCGCGTAATATTACAGAACGCAAACGAGTGCTGGATGCTTTACAAAAAGCAGAGGAAAAATATCGTACTATCTTTGAAAATACTGAAGAAGGTATATTTCAAACTACTCCTGATGGAAGCTTCATCAGTGCCAACCCTGCTTTAGTTAAGATGTATGGGTTTTCCTCAGAAACAGAGTTAAAAAATAAGATAACTGATATTAGTAAACAATTATATGTTGACTCAAACCATCGCTCTAAATTTATTAGCGAACTTGAAAAATATGATTCTATATCAAATTTTGAATCAGAAGTTTATCGTGCTGATGGTAGTGTAATGTGGGTTTCTGAAAATGTTCATGTAGTCCATAATTCTGAAGGAGAAATACTTTACTATGAAGGTACTGTTCAAGACATCACAAAACGTAAATCTGTAGAAACTGCACTGCGATTAGAACAACAAAAATCTGACAGCTTATTATTGAATATTTTGCCGGCTCAGATTGCTGCAAAATTAAAACAAAATCAACATCCGATTGCGAAACGGTTTGAAAATGTGACTATTTTGTTTGCTGATATTGTCGATTTTACTGGTTATTCAGCTCGGATATCTCCTAGTGAACTGGTGAGTATACTGAATCAAATTTTCTCAGAGTTCGATCAATTGACTGAACAACATAATTTGGAAAAAATTAAAACAATTGGAGATTCTTATATGGTAGTTGGTGGTTTGCCCGAAGCTAGAGACAATCATGCCGAGGCGATCGCTAATATGGCATTAGATATGCAAAAGGCGATTAGGAAATTTTTCAATGATCGCGGAGAAGCTTTTCAAATTCGCATCGGTATTAATACCGGACCTGTGGTAGCAGGAGTCATTGGTATTAAAAAGTTTATTTATGATTTGTGGGGCGATACAGTAAATGTAGCGTCTCGGATGGAATCAAGCGGAATTTGTGGTAAAATTCAACTTACCGAAGCTACTTATCAACTTTTGAAAGATAAGTTTTTATTAGAACCCAGGGGATCTATTTCAGTTAAAGGTAGAGGAGAAATGATTACTTATTGGCTCAGAGATAGAGTGAAGCAAATCTGATTAGGACTTACGCAGAACCTCCATATCTCGTAGGGGCAAATGGCATTTGCCCATATCTAGCGAATGGAAGAAAGCCCTCTACAGATAGCGTATTGTCTAAGAATTTGCGTAAGTCCTGCTGATATTGAGTTCAAAGTCATCACTCCTTACCTGTTAGTAGGTCTACTTTCTTAGGACTTACGCAAAGAAACCCGGTTTCTCGTAGAAACCGGGTTTCTGGGTTCACCTGCGTAAGTCCTGTTTCTGATAAAAATTGTAGGGGTTTGGTGACCAAACCCCTACGAGGCATGAATTGTAGCGGTACAACTGGATTTGATATCAAATCCGTTTAATTGGGCATAAAAAAAATCTCCTATCTTCTGTAATATCAAATCCTCTGGCTTCCGAGTTACAAGAAACCGGGTTTGTGGGAAGTCAATGGTAGGGACGTTTAGCAAAGCACAACGAGTTAACGCTGCGCGACATGGAAAGCGGAGCATTCCGTAAGGAAAACGCATTTTTGTTATGCAACGTCCGTACAAGGACATTTGATACAAACCCGGTTTCTCAGCTTTTTTCTACCGATGCTACCGGATTTCATATTACAGCAGTTTTCCTGCACGGTAGACCACAGTAGGGACGTTCCATGGAACGTCCCTACGGGGTTTTACTTGTGATGATGTGGTCCATCAATCTGAAAAGCGCTGTATATCAAATCCGCTCGGGTTCGGTAGAAAAAAATGTTCCATCTTCAAGCATTACCAAATCTTTCTATAATCTCCCCACACTTCCCACACCTCCCACCCTTCCCACACTTCCCAAACTCTTTTTATACCGATGCTACCGGATTTGATATAACTTCACCAAGGTGGAATCCATTGTATTTGCCAGAAACCTCGAAGCCTAACGCACTGTAAAATCTGCTGCTTCAAGTACAGAGGTATTTTCTAGAAGTGCAAATTGATCGCCATTACCAAAACCAGGTGCATTACCATTTTGATTATAGAACAATGCACCAGTGTTAGAGTTGTAAGTAATTAGTGCCTCGCTAGTTGCAGCATCTGCGTCAGTAGTAACGACTTCAAATTGACTGGCATCAATACCGCCATCAATAGGAGTCAACGCTGTAAATGTTCTCGTGTCAAGTAGAATTAAATCTTCTCCTGGAGTAAAGTCTACGATGGTATCGACACCTATGTCTGTTGAAAATGCTGTATTAGTGTTGAAGATGAATAAGTCGCGACCAGCGCCACCAGTCAGAGTATCTGAACCCAAACCTCCATTCAGTCGATCGCGACCTGTACGTCCTTCTAATATGTCTGCACCATTACCACCAAGCATAATATCGTTACCACGACCACCGATTAAAACATCATTGCCATTAACTCCCAGAAGGAAATCGTTACCAATACCACCAACGAGAGTGTCACTTCCGTTACCTCCATTAATGCGATCGTTGCCCCGGTTGCCCAGAAGTTCATCGTTACCTGCACCGCCCAGCAGTGTATCGTCGCCTGCTCCTCCTTGGAGAATATCCGTACCACTGTCACCAGATATTCTATCATTTCCTGTGGCACCTCTTAGAGAGTCGTTGCCATTCCCTCCTTGAATGTTATCATTTCCAGCACCACCATCAACAGTATCGTTATCGTCTCCTCCTCTGAGGGTATCGTCGCCACCGCCTCCACTGATGGAATCATTTCCTGTAAAACCTGTGATCGAGTCCGCAGCGCCATCATCCGCTTCACTATCACTGCCATCCAGAATATCATTTCCCTCTCCACCACCAATAGTATCAGAGCCAGCTCCACCAACAATCGTATCATTCCCTCCAGCACCAAGAATTGAATCATCTCCTATCCAACCTATTAGAGAGTCTGCCCCAGCACCACCATCAATAATATCGTCACCAATTCCACCATCAATAACATCGAGGCCATTTCCACCCCTGAGCACATCGTCACCTGCCTGGCCCCTGAGAGTATCGTTATCGTCTCCTCCTTGGATAGTGTCATTATCATCACCACCATCAATGCTATCATCTCCTGTAAAACCTGTGAGGGAGTCGGCACCATCACCACCATCAATAGTATCATTTCCACCACCACCACCAATGGTATCATTTCCTAGATCGCCATCAATAATATCATCGCCAAGCCTACCAAAAATGGTATTTGCCAAGCTGTCTCCGTTTAATATATCTGGACCAGTAGTTCCTTCTATGGTAGTCATCTTTTGTTTCCTAATAACAATAAATTAACTTCTGTTAAAAACTATCGAGATATTAAGCAAAAGTCCGGAATTTTTGAGGAGTTAAAAAAAATTTATATTTTAATTGTTATCAGGAATTACGCAGATAAACCCAGAAACCGTGTTTGTTTCGTAGATATTTATTGTCAAAACAACGATTTATCCTGAAAACCCGGTTTCTTTGCGTAAGTCCTATGTTATAATAGAAACTTTATTACAGCACTTTTTACGATGGTGAGGTACACTTGAAGACCAATCTCTGTAACTCCTAGAGATTAGACCTCTCCGGAAAAGAGGGAGTAGGAAGTAGGAAGTAGGGAGTAGGGGGTAGGGAGTAGGGAGTAGGGGGAAAGAATTGATTATTTCTGTACGATAATTGATTTGATTTTTGATTATCGGAGAGGTCTATTATACAAAAGAGAGCCCAGTTGTATTTGTATCACTCCAATTCATACCTGTAACCCTATCAACAACAGCAATTAGTTCACTGCCACTGTTGGCATAGATAGCTGTTCCAGCAGGTAACCCAGAAACATTTTCGTTGAAACTATAATCAGAAATATTACCAGAAAGTTGAATCCGATCGCCTTGAGCACTATTAAAAGTACCGATAAGAGCGTAATCTGCTGTACCATTATCATCATAGTAAACCTGAGCATCACCTAAGATAAATAAATCGGCATCAGCACCGCCACGCAAAGTATCTATCTCATTATTCCCTGGTTGAGCAGCAGTTGGATCGACTCCTGTCAGGGTATCCACACCATCACCACCTTTAACCATATCATTACCTGCACCACCAGTAATGTTATCATTACCTTTCCAACCAGTTAGGGAATCATTACCAATACCACCATCAATAGTATCGTCACCTATACCACCTCCGGCAGTATCATCACCATCACCACCATTGAGAATATCGTTACCAGTTTCTCCTTGTAAAAAGTCATTGCCATCATCACCATTAAGTTCGTCAGGATTATTTCCTCCCTTGAGAGTGTCAGGATTATCGCCACCATTGAGAGTATCAAGACCATCTCCACCCAGAACGGTATCATTACCGCTACCGCCGTTAAGTTCATCGTTACCAGTCCATCCAGTCAGGAAGTCATTGCCAAGTTCACCATTGACAACATCGTTACCTTCTCCACCACCAATACTATCACCTCCACTGCTTCCAGTTAGAGTGTCATTGCCTCCTAAACCTTGAACTACTGAGGTAGTACCATCTACATTGAGGTTATCGTCTCCAGGGGTGGGAACATTAGGAGGGGGAGTAGGTAAGCTGTCACTGACTACATCTTGTTTGACGTTTTCGGAACCAACTACAACTTCATAAGTTACTGTATCGCCTGCTTTGCCATCTTGATCGAGATCGCCAGAGAAGGTTACATTGTAAGTTTTATTTTCTTCTACATCTAAACGATAACCACCTGTATCCCAAGTAGTGGTTGTGAAAGTATTGGCACTATTTGCTTGATCGACTGCTGTAACTGTTATGCCGCCTATTCCTTCACCGACTGTATAGAAGTCGTCATTATTGACTGCATCAGTGTAGGCAACACCTGTGATAAAAGGCCCTTCGTTATTATAGCCAAACTTTTGGGTAGTTATCATTGAGTTAAGAGTTATACTACCATAATCAAACGGTCCTTCTAGTGAAGAAATTCCAATTACTTCAAAGTCATTGTTCATGATATTTAGACGATGACCTGGACTATCAAATAACTCTTGGTGGTTGTTCCTGACAAAATCGGTAGCTGTATTTACTGAACTTCCACTGATAGCAATATTTTCCCCAATACCAGACCAGGTGTAACCCGCAGCCGTCGCACGTGCCCCTACACTTGAACCACCTTCCCCTGTATGGCTAAATACATTATTATCTAGCATCCATTGAGTATGACCGTTAGCAGCAGTATTGAGGTTGAGATTAAATGCTAGAGGTTGTACTGGATTTGTACCTGTAGGGATTTCTGGTATGATATTCCCATCGTCATCTGTATAGGGAAAGTCTTTATTTATGTTTCCATTTAGATAAAGATCGGCTTCTGCTTGAGGATTTGCTCTAGCTCTGTTTACTAACTCAAGCATATATTGGTCTAGTGCAGTTGGTTGTGTCATGGTTTTTGTTGTAAATATGAACGACAGTAATTGACAAAACAGGAATTATTTTCCTATTGAAGTTAGATTTTTAATTACTCAAGACTTATTCAAAATTTGTTTGAAGTTATGTAGTCAAAATTCACAATTAATTGTGAATTTTGACTACTTGATTTGTGGTTTTAGGAAAAATCATTCTTGAGTTTTCCACCAACTTTTACTGCCTATTATGTAAAAATCCGGAAGTATTTTTTGAATCTAAAAAAATTAGTATTTTTGTCTTAAGCAAAAATGCTAAATCAACACTGAATCATTAATTTTATTGGGGATATAAATAGTTTGTATAATTGATTTTAAAGCGGTATTATACCAATTCAAAAAAAGAATGTTACGAATACTAAGGGCGATAAAAGACTTTGTAGGATGTATCTTTGACTAAAAAGCTCAGTTATGAACTAATAAATGGTATTGAAGCTATTCCCATAAAACTCCTGACTCCTAAAAAATTCCCTAGCTATTTGTAGCAAACATTTATCAATTTGGTATTAGAGTTAATTTATAAAGATAATCTAAAGAAAGTGTTTCTAAATGTCCAAATGAATAATTAAGATTTATAAAGTAAATCAGCTCTTATGGATGGGATTTATATTTACTAAATCAATACAAAAAAATACTCCTAATTAGCTAATGCTAAATCAAGGAGTAATTGACGAATATCAGAAATTTAATTGAGAATAAATTAGCTAAAAATCAAACTTAAATCAGTAATTATTCAAGGTAATTTAAGTTGTTAGAGAGCAAAATAGTAGTCTTTAAACTTTGTATCTAAGTTTAAATTAGTATTTCCTATTTCATATAATTAACTATCTGCTAATTTACATCAAAAAAAATACTTAGACTTTGGCTTCCAAAGCTGTAACTTTAAGGAACTCAGTATTAACCCCAGACTCACGAGTTAAAGCTATTTTGCCAGTTCTAGCAATTTCACGGATACCGTATTTAGCAAGCATTTGGACAATAGCTACCATTTTTCCTGGGTCTCCTACTACTTCAATAGTTAGTGAGTCTTCCCCCACATCTACTACCCGCGCCCGAAAAATATTTGCAATTTCGATCACTTCTGAGCGCATACCAGTAGTAGCATTAATTTTGAGTAACATTAATTCTCGTTCTACACAGGGAATAGCTGTAATATCATGTACTTTCAAAACGTTAACCAACTTATATAGTTGTTTGGTCAACTGTTCAATAATCCCATCGTCCCCAGGTACTACCATTGTAATTCGAGAAACACCAGTTTGTTCTGCTGGGCCAACTGCTAGACTCTCAATATTGAAACCACGACGGGCAAATAAACCGGCAATGCGGGTTAAAACTCCCGCTTCGTCTTCAACTAAAACAGAAAGAGTATGTTTCATTCTCTAAATTCAGAGTTTCTTGGTTAATCTATGGGCAAGTCAGAAGTCATATTTAATAAGCCAGAAGTTAGTCCTGACTGAGTTTGAGGGTTGATAAATGTCCCCGCTCTTTGCTTCGACTGCTATATCTTATAGTTACTAAATCTATAGAAAAATATTCCTTGACTTAGTTTTAATTAAGTGTTACCTTAACGGGGTGAACTACAACACCCTCTATCCCATTGCTAAAAGCGTTTGGGACTACTTTTCTTATCGGTATTTAAACGAACATTGACATGACTCATTGTATTTGACACNGATAAAAGTTATAAAGAGGCGATCGCTCACTTTAGAGAATTTAGAATTTAGAAGTTAATGGAGCTAGTCTTTTATTATTTATAGATATCTCCTAAAATTTTAGATAAAAGTTAAAAATGATAAAGAGGCGATCGCTCACTCAAAAATCATTACTCTATTAATAGTATTTATTCTTAACTCCTCCTGAATTTTTATTTCTACAACTAAATCTAATTATCTAGTCAGAAGCTAATCAAGTTAGTCTTTTATGATTTTAGATATTTACCTGATATTTAGATAAAAGTTAAAAGTTATAAGGAGGCGATCGCTACCTCAAAACTCTCAAAAATTACTACTCTATAATAGTATTTATTTTTAGTCCTCCTCAGTTTTCATTGCTTCAGTTAAATCTGATTCTTTAATAATATAAGATTTAAGTTTTGGTCTCTTAGAAGCAGTTTTTTCATGTGGATAAATATCAATTGTCAAAAAGAAGATTGTTTTGTTATTGTGAACTACACAAGGTACTGATTGATTATTTTGAGTAACCTCAAAGTTTAAATATTCTTCACAGATTTTGAATATTATCAAATAGCCAAAAGGTTGATTGTAATCAAGAGTATATTGATAAATTTGTCTGAAACCTTTCAACAAATAGCTCTTATTTTTATCTTGTCCGTCAAATATTTTCGCATCAGCTATTACAGGATTATCAGAACTTTTATCTAATACTAAGTCAGCTTCTCCAGAAATTGACCATGGTTCTATTGAAAAGTCTATTCCTTGCTCAAATAAATATTCGTACAAATTTAAACAAAGGTTTTTCTCTCCTTTTCCAGTCTTGCTTTTGTAGAGGTTGTGTAAGTTTTCCCTTTGGAACCATTCAGAACGATGTTTATAACGAACTAGAAAATATGAAATTACTGTGTTTTCTTCTAAAGATTCATTGATGTATTCGTATAGTGGTCTAACAACGTATGAGATAAAAGCATTAATAGACTCTTCCTGTGAAAAATTGTTTATATAATTAGCTCCTACAAGATATTCAACTTTACTATTATCATCACGCTTAATACACTCTTTGATAATAAAATAGGCAATGGCACTCTGCTTTTCAAATGTATCATCAAATGGTGGGTAGCTCTTAACACTCTGTTCTAATTCGATAACAAAGTTTCTAGCTGTTATTTCCATTTCCGGATGTAAATAAGCTAAATTTTCAAGAATAGTTTTAAATTGAGGGGATTGGAGAAAATCCCAAAATACGTTTAGGTAGTTATGAAAATTACGGTGTTCAGATTCACTGAGTTGCTTAAACCTTCTTTGAAGTTTATCCCGTAAAAGTTGAAGATATACTTGATTCATTTTGCCTCTATTTTTAATTTTTATCTAGAAAAACTATAGTTCTTACTGTTACTACCCTCTAATAAATTTCATTTCTTCAACGCTTAACTAAAATATATTTTTAACTCTTTTCTTCCGGCAATAAATCAACCTCATAAACCACCTTTCCCTCAATATTTCTCAACGTCACAGTCATTACCTCCGTACCTGCATCAATTTTCACCGTGCCAAAAAATTGTAAACCCTGACTCGGAGGAAAATTCACCACCTTATCCTCAACCTTAACACTTTGATACTTCACCACCGGACCAAAGGTATTATCCAACTCATTTGGACCAAAAGTTCCCGAATTTAACGGTCCACTCACAAATTCCCAAAATGGCTTAAAATCCTGAAACTGAGCCAAATTCGGATCGTAATAATGAGCTGCTGCATAATGAACATCCGCAGTCAACCACACCACATTCTTAATATCCTTTCCTTTGATAAACCGCAATAACTCCGCCATCTCCAACTCTCTCCCCAATGGCACCCCATCCCCATTAGCCAAATTTTCCGCAGCACTATCCCCATCCGGTACAACCAAACCCACTGGCATATCACTACCAATAACCTTCCAAGTTGCCTGAGAATTAACCAACCTTCCCTTCAACCATTCTATTTGCTGACTACCCAGAAATTCCGTTTCCTCACTCCGACTCCTCTGACGATTTTCCGTATTTGGTCCCCGATAACTCCGCATATCCAACATCATAATATCCAACAACGGCCCGTAACTGAACGAGCGATAAATTCTTTCCGGGTCATTGCCATTAATACGGATGGGAGTATATTCCAAAAATGCCCGTTTTGCCCTAGCTGCTAAAAGCGCAACACTCTTAACCTTATAACGGTCATCATCCAATAACCTCTCAGTGGGATACCAATTATTTGTAGTTTCGTGGTCATCCCATTGCACTATCTGAGGTACCTCAGCATTAAAGCGACGCACATTTTCATCCAACAAATTATAGATATAATTACCCCGAAACTCCGGCAAAGTTTCCGCCACCTTAGACTTTTCCGGTGTAGTTAAATTTCGCCAAATATTACCATCATCCAACTGAACCTCAGATTTTATCGGATTATCCGCATAGATATAATCCCCACAATGGATAAAAAAGTCTGGATTAACCTGTCTAATAGTCTCATAAATTTTCATTCCCCCCCACTCCACATTAATACCCCAACCTTGACCTGCCGTATCTCCAGACCAAGCAAACAAAATATCCTGCCCTGGTTTTGGCACAGTGCGAAATTTACCAATAACCGGAACACTATAAATGTTAATATCTGACAAGTCTTGGAAACTCACACGATAGAATATCTGCTCCGAAGTAGGTAAACCAGAAAGATTAACTCTGGCCGTAAAATCTGTAGTCTCTAAAGCAGCCGGCCCGATAATTTTTTGGGCATTTTGGAAAGATTCATTAGTGGCATATTCCACTATCATTCGAGTTGGGCGATCGCTCCGACTCCAGATTACTGCTGTTCCTTCAGCAGAAATATCTCCACTAGCAACCCCATAAGGAATTTGAGGACGCATCTTCTCTGAAGTAATAATTCCTGGTGCAGACCTAGGGTTTGTTTTTGATTTTAGTATTGAATAAGTAGCTATTAACCCACTACCAACCAAAGCAGAGGTAAGTAAAAATTGACGACGGTTGAGCATTTCTATATTAGTTGAAATGAAGTATAGTTAACGATAGACAAATCTAAGACTCTTATTATAAATAAACAAAAAAACTGATAGCCAAGTGTTAATATCTATGGTACAGATTTCCCAAAAAATTGAGTTTAAAGCCCCGTCCAGAAGAACATATTTTTCCAGACAATTAGTTTTAAATAGTTTTTGATTTCCTAAAAAGTACCATTAAATAATATTTTGAAATCAAACAGATAGTAATCTTAGTCAGAATTGCCTAACTATTAAACAAGATAAAAAAACAATATAAATCATTTTATAAATCTATCTAAAAC
The DNA here is from genome assembly GCF_010672085.1 of Okeania sp. SIO3I5. Classification (GTDB taxonomy): domain Bacteria; phylum Cyanobacteriota; class Cyanobacteriia; order Cyanobacteriales; family Microcoleaceae; genus Trichodesmium. The sequence continues at coordinate 50,496 of NZ_JAAHHT010000019.1, read as the reverse complement.
TGCTCAGGCGATCGCTAACAAAGCTATTCTATATTTTTAATAATAATGTTGATAGGAAATAGTCAGGGTAAGTATTAAGAAGTCAGTTAATATATGAGTTATTAATTCATTATTTATATAGAAAGGAAGAATTAGTGTAAGTATTCAGCATTAAGATGCATGAATATAATAAGTTACTAAAGTTAGCTAGTTGACCAATTTCATCCATAACTTTTAATTCTGCTGTAAAGACTACTTCCTCCTTCCCTGGAAGTTAATAACTAAAAGCTGATAGCTGAATGCTGAATGCTGAATGCTTATGAATTAGTTTCCAGGGAGAATTAAAAGTTATGAATAAAAAGGTGATCTGCTAACCTTAGTAGTTGATTGATTATTTCAAAAACTGAATGCTGAATGCTGATAGTAATAGCAGAATGCTTACCAGTCAGGAACTATATTTAGAAAGTTGTGTGAGTGAACCAAAAATCATTCTTTGAATAAGAATCCCTAGGCTTTTAGATCAGGGAATGTTTCAAAATTCAAAGGTATTATAAATTGCTTATATTTTCACTTTTGTTTTTGGGAATCCTTAATTTAACTCACTATATAACTATAACTATAAGGGGAATAATATTGATATGGAATGGCACATCACAGACGCCCAAAGCTTAGGAATTATTGATAGGGAAATTGGCCCTCATGCTTTATCTCCTGCAGAGTATGAGATAGTTCGACGAGTCATATATGCTACGGCAGACTTTGAATATAAATCTCTGATTAGTTTCTCTGAACACGCTTTACAGTCTGGAGCTGCTGCTTTGGCAGCTCGTACAACTATTGTGGTAGATGTGCCAATGGTACAAGTAGGTATTACCTCAGTTATTCAAAGTACCTTCGCTAACCCTGTTTACTGTTCAATGGATGCGATAACCAGACCCCAGAAGGAAAAAACTACCGCTGCTTGGGGAATTGAAACTTTAGCTAGACGTTATCCAGAGGGTATTTTTGTTATTGGTCAAGCTCAAACAGCTTTGTCTGCAATTGTTGATTTAATTGAAGCAGAAGAAATTAGACCAGCTTTAGTTATTGGCACTCCTTCTGGTTTTGTGGGGGTGGATGTAGCTAAGTCACGTTTATATGATTCTATGATTCCTCACATTAGAATTGATGGCCGTAAGGGTAGTGCTGTAGTAGCAGTTGCTATTATTAATGGTTTAGTAGACTTGGCCTGGCAGGCTTATGGCCAACAAGGTAAAGTTCAATAATTAGGGCTTGCTGAAAAAGTATGCATGGAGTTTGGGTAGGAGTCAGGAGACAGGAGACAGGAGACAGGAGGAATGGGGAATCACTCAGAAGGCAGGAGGAAGATTATCCCTTAATTTTTCAGCCAATAGTCAACCCTTTCATCCTCACTTTATGCAGCTCTTTATAAGGAAAAACTTGTACTTTTTCAAATCTTGAAAAAGCTCAAACCATGATTAATGTCAATGCTTTGAGATTTAATCAGCAGAGCAATAATTAATAATTAACAATTAATAATTAATAATTACCGAAACAATTAAAAAATTAAACAATTAAACAATTAGATAATTCAGGTTTGCTGAAAGAGTCTTTTTAAGAGACTGTTTGTCAAACAAGTATTAAGAAGTTAAATAGTGACTAAAATCTAAAAGCAGTAAGACTTAAAGGGATTGAAATATCGTAGATAGAGAGATTTTTAGTAATTATTTTCCTAGATTTAAAAGTGACAAATATTTGTCTTGATTTATTCGTGGCAATTCTCAATTCTCAATTCTCAATTCTCAATTCTCAATGTTGTTTATCTTTCCTGCGAGATGAACGTACCTGATTAATTACCTCAATAAATACATCTCTTCTGAGATATGGATAATCACTAACCCATAAATTTGCAGTAGGAAGATAAACATCTGAATATTTAGCAATTTTTTCTAAATCTTGTTGATAAGACATTACCAACATTACAACTACTTGACCTCTAGAAATACCTTGATGATAACGACGTAGAGGAGCTTGCATTTCAACTGTAAATCCTGTTTTATCGCCCAATTCTAAATTTATTCGTTTCTCTAAATTTTCTACTATTATTAATTCTCCTTTTTGATTAACTTTTTCTTCTTGACCAACTACTTCATCAGTAAGATATACATCGAAAACTTTTCCTTGCCATAAACCACTATATGGATAGCGTCTAAATTCAACATTCCGAAAACTAGCTAATAAAACAGGTCCCCACAACCAATAAAGACCTGCCGTAATACCAACCACTAAAAATAAAGGGTCTCCATCATCATGAAGAAATACATTAATTAAAACAATCGTCAAAACTGAAATAGCAGAAATTAAAGCTCGTTTCAAAACATCAGATAACCTACCCCAATAATATTGATATTGATCGCTTGTAGCTACAATTGGAATTAATTGTTCAAATGTTTTACGAGTTAAAGGAACTAGCATTTATGAGTTTAAAAATTGAGATTAATTGATTTATTTTATAGGAGGGAACAGGGAATAGGGAACAGGGAAAAGTTGGAAAAACATTTCCACGTTCTTGATTGATCATCAGTCTATAGTTCTAGGGAATTCTTGACTTAGTTATATAATAGACATCTCCAAAAATAAAAAATGAAATAAATTAAAGATATCAAATCAACAATTTCATTCCCTATTCCCTATTCCCTGACTTCTGCAAGAAGTCTAATATTTTTCATAGGGATAAGTTCAAATAACAATCCTTGAATACAAGGCACAATTAGGTCAAATCAATTCAAAATTCTTGCATTATTAATTCGCTCATTATAACCTCTGCCTGTTTGCTCCGCATTCTGCAGGAAAGTCAGAGGCTTGAAATCAGGAAAATATTTTTGATTTTTTGCGCTCTCTTTGTGAAGAACGAAGCTTGAATCCTTAATTAAACAGAAACGATTATTGAAATTAAGTTAGAAGCAAACTTTTTGAACTTTGAATGCATGAATTTTGAATTTTGAATTCCAAAAATGGTCAACAAAAAAGCCCTCCAAGGGTATAACTCAGTGATAATGGCTGTATATTCTTGAGGTAGGATGGATTTTATTTTTTTTGATTATCCATGGTAAGATTATAATTATTTCTATGTAATTATATGATGAAATATTCTATGCAAAAATTTATCTCACCAATTATTAGCAGTATAATGCTGGCATTGTGGATAAGTGGGATGGCAATACTCTCAGTTCAGAATGCCACTCCAATATCTTTAAAGTTTCTTGGTTTCCAGTCTATCCAGATTCCTATTGGAGTAATATTGTCCCTTAGTGTGAGTGTGGGACTTATCATTAGTTCGATTCTCCTGCCACCTCTTTTGAATCTTGGACAGATGAAAGATAGTCAAGAATATTTTTAATTTTAGGGACAATTTATGGGTGTCCCTAGTTATTACCCTTGACTAAAAAACAAGGTCTTAAGCTTCCCATTTTCAAGGAATAAAAAGTATATTCAGTATTTCAAGCATAAGATTTTAGTTGGAGATGCTGATAACTGAAATGACATCCTGCCGACATTACGCTTAAGGAATAAAGCAGGATTTTGTCAACATTTGATTTAAGTTATCATTATAACTTGTATACTTGACCATCAATTAGTAGTCGAGTAATTCCTTTTGCTTGCAAATAGACAGTAGTTTTTTGTAACATTCTACCATCAGGAACCTTCAGTACCCTTTGGTTACGGGCAGAAAATCTATGAGCTACTCGGTGATTGTCAAAAACTGGTAAAGTTTTCTCCTGAGACTCTTCTACAGGTATTTGTCCTAATTCCCCAAAAGTTATCAAAGGTTTAGTCACTAACTCTGTAAATTTATCTACTACTATGTAGCAAGTTTTTGGCAGCACTGCCTCAGTCAGATCGTATACCTTAACTTCAGAGTAACTAGAACTATGAATAGATATATTATAAGAAGTGTCTATTCCTTCTTCTTCTTCTTCAAATTTATCTTCATCATCAAACTCTTCATCAAAATCTTCTAAATCATTATTCTCAAAATCTTCTAAATTTTGGGGTTGCTCTCGTAAATCTGCTGCTAAAATCTCTTCTATTTCTTCGGTAGGTGGGTAATTACCTTCAAATGTATCATTTGATTTCTGAGTGTATTGAGAAGTTAAAGATAATTTGGGCAATTCTGTCAGTTGTTCAGTTTCAGCATCACTAGATGAAGAAGAACGTCGGCGGCGTCTTTTCACCATTCCATCTGCTTCATCTTCCCTATCGTCTGATTCTTCTGTCTCTAAATTTTCCCCACCTAATGATTCATCCAAGTCATCAGTATCTTGATCGATATGTTTTGGGGAACGAGATGGACGCTTTTGCTTCTGTTGAACTAGCTCTTTATATTCATCTTCTGGTATGCTGCTTTGTAATATCCGTCTAATTGTGGAACTACTCACTCCATAGCGATCTGCTAGAGTAATAGTATTCTCTTCTGTAGTTTTATAGAGTTCTATAATTTCTAATTTTTCTGAATCTGACAGCTTTGTAGGTGTCATACCAGTTTCCCCAACAAATAGTTTATTTATTTATTGTGCTATAGTCTTCAACAATTTTCATCTTAAATAATTCTATAGTGTTATGGGCAAGTCATTTAAGTTATCAGTTATCAGTTATCAGTTATCAGTACCTCTGCCTGTTTGCTCCGCATGACCCAGGAAAGTCAGAGGCTTGAAATATTAAATATTGAACCTGTTTTTTCATCCCCTTGTAGAGCGACAGCTCGCAGTCCAGGCAAGGGCAAGCTTGAGACCTGATTTTTTGGTCAAAAGTTAAAAGTAATCTCTAAGTAAGTTTTCGGCGTCCAAATCCTTTTTTATGGGATGCACATACAAACTGCAAGGAGATTACCAATGTCGGCGTCCTAAATGCTTAGTTCTATTAGAATGGTTTCCTAATTTTAGTTAATAGAGTTTTGATGTTTCAAAAGTATTCTAATAATAAAGCTTTCATGTAGCAGTCATAGGAAAGACAGTCTTTTGCTGCTTTAGTAATATATTATTCACCTAGATTTACTATAAGAACTTAACCTTTTAACAGCTTAACTAGATATTAGAAACTACTTATTTATTTTTATGGTAGTGGATACTTAAAGATTATTAGAAATCTCCCAAAATCAGAAATAAAATTAATTATCCTACAGAAATAATTATTATTTCCCCTTATTCCCTATTCCCTCTTTTCTGGAGAGGACTATATAATTAAAAATAATTTCATGTATAGATCAAAGCCCGTGACGAGGATTGAACTCGTGACCTCACCCTTACCAAGGGTGTGCTCTACCACTGAGCCACACGGGCGTTCTTATTTCAATCCTTTTTGTGAGTGGGCCGAGCTGGATTTGAACCAGCGTAGGCGTAGCCAGCGGATTTACAGTCCGCCCCCATTAACCACTCGGGCATCGACCCTTGTTACTCACATCTATATATATTAACACAAAAAATATTTATTGCAAGAGTTTTGTGAAAAAAAATTATTTAGGGTTTGCTGAAAAAGTCTTATGGGTGGGAAGGAGTCAGGAGTCAGAAATCAGGAGTCAGAAGTTAGGAGTCAGGACTAATGGGAATGACAGAGGATGTAGTTTGCAGAATTGTCCCTCAATTTTTCTGCCCTTGCCTACTCAAAATCCTAAGCTGTGTGACCTTAAGGGAGAACAAAGCTTGTACTTTTTTTGCATACGCAAAGGCTAAAGCTTTTAAATTGAATCAGCAAGCCCTATTTACTAATTCTCAAGTTCAACCCACTATCCTACTAGCAGTTTCTTGCAATGAATGTAGCCGGTGATAAATACCCTCTTGGCACAATAACTCTTCATGGCTGCCAACTTCAACAATTCTACCTTGGTCAAGTACGACAATTTTATCGGCCTCTCGTACTGTACTGAGTCTATGAGCAATAATAATGGTGGTGCGAGTCCCAAAAATATCGTGCATTGCTAACTGAATAGCCCGCTCACTTTCATAGTCTAAACTAGAAGTGGCCTCATCAAAAATTAGTACATCTGGGTCTACTAATAAAGCTCTAGCTATTCCTATACGTTGTCGTTGACCGCCTGATAATCGCACTCCTCTTTCTCCCACAACTGTATAGTAACCTTGAGGCATTTGTTGAATAAATTCATCAGCTTTAGCAATTTTACAAGCTTCTTTTACTTGATCAAAAGTTGCTTGAGGATTACCGTAAGTTAAGTTGGTTAATAAAGTGCCGTTGAATATATCTACCTCTTGATGAACGATCGCTAATCGACGTCGATAACCTGTAATATCAAGACTATTAATATCTTCTCCATCGATTAAAATTTTGCCTTGATCTGGTGAAAAATATCTGAATAGTAATTTGACTAAAGTAGATTTTCCTGAGCCAGATTTTCCGACTAAAGCAATAGTTTGACAAGGTTTAATTAAGAGGTTTATATCTTTTAAAACTGGCTTATTGGGATTGTAACCAAAGCTCAATTTTTCCAACTCAACTTTACCTGTGAATTTATAGGGATTAATATCTGGAGATTTGGCAGTTACTTCTGTTAAATTAGCAGCATCATAACCTATGGGTAACTGCATAAATTCATGGAAACGAATCATCGAAGCATAGCGACGGACAAATTCTTCAGTTAATTTACTGATGGGAATTATCTCTGCATAAGCCATGCTGGCTAAAGTGTATATAGTCACAAAATATCCTAGAGAAATTTTACCAGATAATGTTGCAGATAATGTCAAACCTAGAATGAAGAATAGGCAAAATTGAACAATACTTGTCTGATACATGGATAGCCAAACATAGCTTTTATGAATTCTACCTATAATAACTTTGAGACCGCGGTTAGTTCGAGTAGTTTGTCTTTGCAGTTCTTGAGTTTCTGTAGCAAATGCTTTGACTGTTTTTATATTGGTAATAATTTCTGAGTTGTGACTTTCTGTGTTTTCTTCATACTTCTCACAAGTGATTTCTATTTTTGCTATTTTTTGAAGGCTTTTGAGGGTAAAAGTCAGGATAAAAATAAATGAACCAAGGAATAAAAGAGCAATTGGTGGTTCTATCAAAAAGATGATTATAAAAATTCCGAATACCCGCACTAATTTTGGGATTAAAATACCTGCAATTTCTGGGTAAGTCCAGGTGTGGTTCATCACTCCTTTAGAAATACGGTTGGCGATACGTCCTGGGTTATTTTCGTCGTAGAATTCTAGGGGTAGGGTAAGAATTTTTTGGATGCCTTTTTGCAAATGGTCTCGACGTGCTTTGAGAGGAACTACCCAATGATACCAGTGGCCGAGCCAAGCGGTACTTGGACCTTTGGCAATGCTGACTAAAAATATTAGTCCTAATGGTACAGATAGGGATAATAGTTGATTAGTGGGTAATCCGGTTAAGTTGGCGATCGCCCCAATTAATGGTTCCATTGGCCAGTCTGTGGAACGTCCTGAGAGTAAGTTCAAAATCTGACCGATGCCATAAGGAACTATGAGGTCTGTTAGTTCTATGGCGCTTGATACTGCCATACTGAAGATTGAAAGTGGCAGGTATGCCTGGTAGTATTTAATTATGTCCCTAAAGGTGGCCATTATTTTTTTTTATTTTAGAAGCACAGTTCTTCATGTTAATACAAAAAGATTACTATTGTAATACTAATATATAAATTTGTCGATTTAGATTTTGGGTAATCAAACTAGATCGTTGCAGTTAAGGAGTGGTGATCGCTACCGTTTCACGAAAATCAAAATTTAAAATTTAAAATTCAGGCATCAAGATTTTGGAGCATCAAACTAGATCGTTGCAGTTCTTGAGTGGCGATCGCCACCGTTTCACGAAAATCAAAATTTAAAATTTAAAATTCAGGCATCAAGATTTTGGAGCATCAAACTAGATCGTTGCAGTTCTTGAGTGGCGATCGCCACCGTTTCACGAAAATCAAAATTTAAAATTTAAAATTCAGGCATCAAGATTTTGGAGCATCAAACTAGATCGTTGCAGTTCTTGAGTGGCGATCGCTACCGTTTCACGAAATTCAAAATTCAAAATTTAAAATTCAGGCATCAAGATTTTGGAGCATCAAACTAGATCGTTGCAGTTCTTGAGTGGCGATCGCTACTGTTTCACGAAATTCAAAATTCAAAATTTAAAAGAAATATTTTGTCGGATCAAAACTTTGAGGTTACAGCAGTAATTTCAGAGAGTTATTTTACTTATGGGGTTTAAAACTATTTGTGACATCTTTAAAGTGAATTGGTGTCAGAAGTAATCTTTGACTTTGTTCTGCTAAGTTTTAGACGGCATTTTCCTCGACATTTATGGACAAATGTGGACCAAATGTATAGGTATAACCGTCTTTTTGATGTACAACTTTTAATTTACTTACATGAACACTTTTTGCTTTTTGTCCTGGCACTGTGAAATTAAAACTATTTGATGAAAGAGCGAGGATTAACTCTACCTACTTCCCCTGTTTCCATATTCAACCCTAAGTCTCCACTATTCCAACCTTTGATTGGTTTTAGTGGGTTGTACCTGATGGGATATCCATATTTATTTACCGCTGCTTTTTGTCTACCTCCTTGTCCTTTGCATATAGCAACTAAAGCTTGGGTGGTCTTAAATTCTAACTTATTCACTTCACCTACACAAGCAGCATCTATGCAGTGCGATGAAGGTAACTTCTGTTTTCTGCGGTTAAATTTTGTTTGTCCCCCGGTAGATGTGATTACCCTCAACCGAGTAGTCTTTAAAGTATTGAACAATTTCCACCGCGTAGAATTAACCGAGTAGTGCATCTTTTAAAGATAATTTGGCTTGGGTTTCTATTCGCTTTAATAATTCTGGTTTTCGTATTGAAGAATTCTTTGACATCTTGGTTACTCTTAAGTTGGTTACATTTAGTACAGGCAACAGTTAAGTTAGATACTCGGTCTGAACCTCCTTTTGACTTGGGGTAGATATGTTCTACCTCTAGCGGTGTATTTTTTTTACCACAATAAGCACAAGTTCGACCCCATTTTTCTAACAAATATTCTTTCAATTCATATCCTGCCAATTCACCCTGTTGATACTCAGTACCAGAAATTTCTGGATTTTGTATCAATTGAGTATCAAAGCGAACCAGTTCCATTGAGATTGATTGAACAGGACAAAACCTAATTAATCGTTTTACCCAAGTCATAGTAGTTTCGACTCTGTGCATTAGAGAGGGGGCTAACCAATCTTTAGGCTTCTTTTTGTTCGGGTTACCTGGTTTACGGTATCTGAGATTTTTTGTCCTCCTAGCTCTCCTTCTTTGAGAACGCTTTTGCAGTTTTTCAGAAATTAACGAACCTCGGTGTTCAATTTCTAGCATCCAGATCACCTTGTTTCCTTCTAAAAGAGCCATGCCTGTAAATTTTGAGCCTGGGTCAATCTTGAGGGTTAAAGTTGTTTTTACAACTTTTTCCACGGCTTTTTTAAGAATCAAAGTAAAAGGAAAGCGTCGCCAGACAGCAGCTCGCCCCGAATTTAACAATCTACGAGCAACAGGCAAGCTTGCAAGGTTGTAATGGTTTTTTGTTTGTATCTATGACAAAAACGTAATTAGTGTTAGACATTGTGGTGTCTAGTCCTTTTCAGTAAAGTGTTCCTCGATTATGTTGGCCCAGCTTGTTCATGCCCTAAACACTATCGGTACAAAACCTACTTCCGATTGGCGCTATTAAACGCCGTCCTTAATTTAGAGCGACCCGCACATAAGCTGGAGTTCACTTATCGTGGTCATGACTAAGCCAACGTAGTCAGTTAAGACTTAATCTGCAACCTTTGAGAGACAATTCCTAAAAATGTCTAGGATTGGCTAGGTTTTTCAAAGGTGGTTTATGGGATGAACTAATAAATGCTATTAGCAACTTAGCTTTTTTTATTGTAGCATGGTCAAGTTGGCGTTTAGCACGTAGTTTAAATGTGCAATTTTTAAGTGTGAAACTGTTAATGTATTTAATGATAGCTATTGGTATTGGTAGTAGTTTATTTCACACTTATGCTACAAGTTGGGCATTGTTAATGGATGTCGTACCTATAACTATGTTTCAAATATGTTATTTGTGGGTTTATACCCGTAGAGTGATGAAATTAAAATCTATAATATCTATGATTTTAATCGTAATTTTGGTAATTGCTAGTTTAGCAACTCTGCCACTCAAGGTACTGAATGGTTCTATTAGTTATGCACCAGCTTTAATTTATTTATTAGGATTAGGAATTTATCATTTTCAAGCAAAAAAGCAAAGTAAGTTTTTAGTTTTAGCAGGAGCAGGTATATTTTTAATAGCTCTATTTTTCCGAACAATAGACCAATATATTTGTCCGATATTTCCCATCGGGGCTCATTTCTTGTGGCATATATTTAATGGATTTATGCTTTACTTCGTTACAAGTAGTTTACTATTCAATTTAAAATCTAATAAATCCCATTCTACAATTAATTAATTAATCTCATGTTCCGTTGAATAATAGCAATAGAGATATTTCGATTAATAGGTAATAGTTGCAGTTTAAATTAAAGCAGATTTTATAAATAGTTTTATTATTAATATAGCGTTTCTCAGCAATCGTGAGGTACACCTATCTTTATTTGTTCCTATTTCCTATTCCCTGTTTCCTATTCCCTATTCCCTATTCCCTGTTCCCTGTTCCCTGTTCCCTGTTCCCTAAAACCAAGGAATTTTGTACCTCACGCTTCTTGGGAATTGCTATATTTGTACTTATATACTTGGAATATTCCCTATCTTTTCGAATAAGAGACTGAATGTATCAGGAAATATAAAAAGGAGATAGGTATGGAGGGAATAGGTATGGAGGGAATAGGTATGGAGGGAATAGGCATGGAGGGAGGAAGAAATCAAGACAAGTATTGAAGAGTTAAAATAAAGGGAACATATATACCTTTTCACCTAATCAATCTACCAAATTTCAATCTCTTGAAGTACCTTTTACTTTTAGATTTTAGTCACTCAACAACTCTCTTAAGACTTATTTTACAAACAGTTTATAAATAATTTTAGCAACCACAAATAGGAAAAATTTGTGCTAATGTTTTGCTAACCTAACATAAAATACAAGCTACTAAAATTTTTTTGCTGAAAATCAAATCATAATTTGAGAGATTGAATGTATCAGAAAATATAAAAAGGAGATAGGGAACAGGGAACAGGGAACAGGGAACAGGGAACAGGGAATAGGGAATAGGGAATAGGGAATAAGGAGGAAGAAATAAACATAAATATTTGTCGCTTAAAAAGTCTCGGAACATAAGTACTGAATACTTCTTTATCTACCTTCTTTCAATCTCTTGAATTATTACCGCTTTTAGATTCACATCACAAGTGATGCTCTCTTAATACTTATTTTACAAACAGTCTCTGATCAATCAGGTTAAAAATCAATGTTATTTTCCCAATTAAATCAATTTATTTATAACAATAATAATCAATTAAATATTAATTTAATTCCTAATTGGCATATCGTTTTCAATAGCTATAGTGGTGCAATAATTCCCGATAACTTTTTAATCAAATATGAATTGAAGAAAAATAATACTAGATATTTTTGCTATGAAGAAGAGCATTTACTGATCATCGGCGATATTTGGTTAACTAATCAAACTCAATTATATTCTGAACTGAATTTAAACTACCAATATGAATTTAAAAATGACTATGAGCTAATTCTTAAATTGTGGTCAAAATTAGGAAGAGATTGTCTGAATTTACTCGAAGGAATGTTTGCTTTTTCTATTTGGGATAATCAAGAACAAAAATTATTTTTAGTCAGGGATGGAGTAGGAAGTCGTACCCTATATTATTGTCAACAAAGTGGTAATTATTATATTGCACCTCGATTAAAAACTTTACTGCCTTTTCACTCACAAGAATTAAATTTAGTTGCACTTAGAGATTATTTAACTTGTTCTTTTGTTCCTGGAGAAAATACATTGTGGAACGGAGTAAAAGAATTACGTCCTGGTTCAGTTTTAACTTTACCTACGGGAAAAATTGATTATTATTGGCAACCAGAACAAAATATTAAATATTCTCAGGAAACCTTAGAGTTTCATGGTGATAGATTAAAAAAAAAGTTAGAAGAGGTTGTGAGAGAATATTTACCCAAAAAACAATCTATTGGGATTTATTTATCAGGGGGATTAGATTCTAGTTGTATTACTGCTTTATGTGCTAAATTTCATCAAGAAAAAATTCATACTTATTCGATTCATTTTGGTGCAGAATGTCCTAATGAATTAGAGTTTTCTCGCTTAGTCGCTAAACATTGTCAAACTGAACATCATATTTTGGAAATTACTCCTCAAAAAATGTGGGATAATTTACCGATTACTTTGGCTAATTTAGACGATCCTATTGGCGATCCTTTGACTTTTCCTAATTATTTATTAGCTCAAGTTGCTCAAGAAAATAGTCAAGTTATTCTGAATGGAGAGGGAGGAGATCCTTGTTTTGGTGGTCTGAAAAATCAACCGATGATTTTAAGTCAGTTATATGGTAATTCAAGTTTGGATTCTAATTTACTGAATAATTATTTGACGTCTTTTAAAAAGTGTTTTGTTGATTTACCTAACCTATTAAAACCTGATATTTATCAGCAAGTTGAAACGGAACAATCAGTATTTATTGATGATTTAATTTCGTCTAATGAATTTGTGAACCGTTTGATGTGGATTAATATCAAGTTTAAAGGTGCAGACCACATTTTAACTAAGGTTAATAATCTAACTTGCTCGGCAAATTTAATCGGACTTTCCCCTTTATTTGATAAAAGAATTGTGCAATTATCAATGGAAATTCCTCCACAGTATAAGTTAAAAGGTTCAGAGGAAAAAGCTGTTTTGAAGCAAGCGGTTGCAGATTTATTACCGGAAGCTATTGTTGATCGTCCTAAAAGTGGAATGAGGGTTCCTGTACAGTATTTTTTCTATCGTTATTGGCGCAATAAAGCTAAAAGATTATTACTTTCTAGAAAAGCTAAAATTGCTGATTATCTTAACCAAGATTTGATTAAAGAATGGCTGAATTATCGTGGGGATGTGTGGGGACGTTATGGGTTGAAATTAGAGTTATTGATTAGTTTATAAATCTGGTTAGAAGTTAATCAAAAATAAATTTCAACCAAAACTATCAGCACTGAAAATAATTGCAGTTTCGGCACTATAATCTACTCCAGATTCTTGCCAAGTTTCTGATGATTCTCCTTGATTTAATTCAGCTTGACTTGTTTGAGTAATTCCTTCTCCCTAAAACAAACTAATTTTTTTCCTTACGCTTTTTGGAAGTTGCTAAAAATTTGATTGGTTAATAAAGTATCGTAATTTTCCCTGTGACGAATTAGAAAATGACGATTATCTTCTAATAAAACTTCAGCAGGTAAAGGACGATGTAAAAAATGGGAAGACATGGCAAAACCATAAGCTCCCACATCTAAAATAGCTAAAATATAGTCGTTTTTCAAAGCAGGTAATTGACAATTTTTACCCAAATAATCCCGTGAATAGGTGGTATTCCCACAGACATCAGTTACATACAATTGTTCTGAATTTTTTTGCCAAGAAACAATTTCTCGATAACCTCGATGAACAGATAAAACTGATAAATTAGAAATAGTTGTATCCACACCAACAATTTGTTTATTTCCTTGCCATTTCACAGAAACTACTTTAGTTAAAAGAGTGCCACATTGAGCGATCGCTGCTCTACCTGGTTCAATAATAAGTTTAATTTTTGGCTCTAACTTATCTAAAACTGCGGTTAATTTTTATCCCAATTTTTGCCAATCAAAAGCGACTTTTTTGTGTTGATAGGGATAACCAAAACCTCCACCAAAATCTAAATATTCCCAGTCTGGTAATTGTTGACCAATCTCCAATAATTCATTAATAACTTTGGTAAAAGCTTGAGTCGCATTCGTTCCGGTTCCTCGATAAAAATGTAAACCTGTTAATTTTAATCCATATTGTTTTGTTAATTTAATTGCTAAAGGAAATACCAAGGACTACCAAGACACTAATAACAGTAGAAGTTAATGGTGACTTCTTTCTTTTTTGAGCTAAATTTTTCTGCCTTTCTACTGCTAGGATAGCTTCATATAATAATTCAATAGACAAGTTTAATTATGTGATAATTTACGTTAATTGCTGACGGGAAATCTGCGACTATTTGAAAGAATATAATCGTTCAATCTGCGAAATAATTAGCTTTAATTCTTCGGCATTTATATTATTCATAAAAATAATTGTGTACCATTAATTAGAACAATCTTCCTCTGTACAAATTATTATCTATCGATACCCTATAATACCAATTTTATAAATGTTTTTTACAAATGGTAGAAGTAAGAATGGGTAAGAAACTGTTTGTAAAATAAGTCTTAAGAGAGTTGTTGAGTGACTAAAATCTCAAAGTAAAAGGTACTTCAAAAGATTGAAATTTGGTAGATTGATTAGGTGGAAAGGTATATATATTCCCTTGATTTTAACTCTTCAATACTTGTCTTGATTTCTTCGGCCCCCCATACCTATTCCCTATTCCCTATTCCCTATTCTCTATTCCCTATTCCCTGTTAAGTGTTAAGTGTTAAGTGTTAAGTGTTCCCTATTTCCTTTTTATATTTCCTGATACATTCAGTCTCTAACGATAGAGATAACTATACATTAATGCTATATTTGAGCTATACTTCAATACCTCAAGAATTACCAAGATTCAAAGTCTGTTGTTAACAATTATTAGTCAGTCAGTAATTATCATTCCTACTTTTAATCTTTCCCCCTACCTCGCACACTCCCCCCTAATAAAATATAGCAAGATTTTTGAGATTTGGTATTAACAGCAAGACTGGCAAAACTCAATTATAAAACCTGATTCAATATTTTTTTGTGTTCTTCAACAATATTATCTGGAATATAATCAAAAATTTGAATCTTTTCTCCTTCTTGATTTTCTGAAGGAAGAGGAGAATTTGCAGTACATAAAAATACTAATCCCACCGACCAACCAAAACCTCGTTGTTTGACTTCACTAGGATATTCTAAATATCCTAATAACTTTTGTTTTGTAACTGTAATACTCAACTCTTCTTGAGCAATTCTCTGAATAGCATCCTCAATATATTCTTGATAAAAAACTGTACCTCCTGGAATATGCCAAAGATTATTCCAAGCAGCATCTTTTCTAAGAGTTAATACCACACCTGTTTGAGTTTTCACGACTACTTCTACAACAAGTCTGGGAACTTGAGAATATAAAAATTGGAATTCTTCTGGAGAAAAAGGTTTTTTGCGAGTCATTTAATTGAGTTTCTCTAAAACTATTTTTGGTTATTTTAGCAATTTAAAAAAATATTCCTATATCAAATTTTTTAGTAGCTAAAAGTGTCAGAGGTTTGGCGACAGACAAGAATAAATAGGAACAATTTATGATTTATAGTAGGGGTTTGGTGACCAAACCCCCACATTTGGTAGCGAAACCCCCACAGTAGTTTTCAAGAATTAATATTAATTTGATTTCTAAATTATGGGTAAGAGTTTCGACGCTTGTTAACAATTTACGTGTGTAAGCGATATAATACGGTAGTTCTCTTCACACAGAAAGTAACGAGGGTGAAATTTACATCTTCTGCACCGGCTCGCTGCTTAAACATTTCTGGCAGTCTATCTATTAGACATCTCCAAACATCCCCCTCGCTACTGGGGACGGCGCAATCAGGATTTGAGAAGCAAATGAATAGTAATATCTATTGACAAAGACTTAAATCTAAGTATAGACTGTTAAGATGGGGTTGGCTTAACCGTTTCGGCTGTCGCCGACATGAAAATGCCTGTGGATGAGTAACCGCCGACGGCCGTAGGGACGTATCGCTGCGCGACATGTAACGCATTTTTGTTATGCAACGTCCGTACAGCAGGAAGTAAACTTTAAAATATCACGCTATGTGACGTTTTATATCGGTTTTATAAAGCAGTGTCAGAGGTTTAGCGACAAACAAGAATAAATAAAAACAATTTATAATTTCTGCTAGGAGTTTGTTTACCAAACCCCTAAATTTGATCGCTAAATTAACAGTTAATTAGCAGGTGTCAAAATAATTACTGTACGCTGGTTTATATCAGCAGCAGGATCAGTACCAGGGAGTGGTTGCTCATAACCCACTCCTTCACCAACAACCTGATGCAGTAAATTTTGCCCTTTTAAATATTTGACCACAGCATCTGCTCGATCTTGGGAAATTAGTTGATTTAATTGAGCATCACCAACTCTAGATGTATGACCTTCAACTTTAATGGCAACTTTATTAGGATCGTATTCTTTAATTTCTGAGATGAAACCATTTATAGTTTGTTCTGCTGGGAAAGATAATTCCACTGCATTGAAACCAAATTTGACTTGACCTAGAGTTTTTGCTTGAGTCAAAGATTTTCCTTGTGACTGAGATGTTGTCGCTATGTCTGTTGTAGAAGTCGGAGTCTCAGGTTCGGGTTGTGATGTAGCAGTTACTTGTATAGCTTCAGTGTTAGTAGGAGTTTCTGTCGTCTCAGTAGTAGGTTGTTCGCTAGAGGTTGTTGTTTCTGTGTTTACCTCTGACTCTCGATCTGTTGTTGTAGCAGTTGTGATTGTCTCGGTGTCTTCTGTTTCTATGGTTGTAGTTGAAGACTCTGGTTCAGTAGAAGTTGTATTTGTCTCAGTTTCTGGGGTTTCTGTTACTTGAATTTCTTCTGTTTGAGAATCTACATTTTCCGAATCTACATTTTCAGTTAATTGAACATCAATAGTAGGGCGTTTAAAAGCATTAGGACTAGCAAATGCCCAAGCACAAATAATCATAAAACCCATACATCCTGCTAAAATTGTAGGACCTACAACTTGTTGGTTATCTATTTTTTTTTCTGCACTCATATCTAAAATATAACTCCAAACTAGATTGGTATTATTACTTTTATTGAACTAATCTGACGATCTAACGATCGAGGTTTATAGAATCTGCAAATCAAACCAAATTTTAGTAATTGGTCACGATATTGAGATTCTTGCCCTTATTTATATCAGGATTTTATGATAAAGGGTATAAACTGTAATGTATTTTTCTGAAGTTCTTTATATTCCATTGAATTTTGCTCTGCTGAAATAGTCAATAGACTAAAAACTTTGATGCTATAGTAATTTCCGAGAATTATTTCACATCTAAAGTTTGAAAATATTTGTGAAATTTTTAGAATAAATTGGTATGAAAATTTAGTTTTCTAGCTGAGGAAGTGAAAGATTAATAATTTTGTTTAATAATTAGATTTTAATTTTAAATTTTCTAATAAACGGACAACTATTATATGGCGAGAATAGTTAGAGACGTTCCACAGGAACGCCTCTAGAAAGTTTTGATTAGTATTAATTAACCCACTGTATAAGCGGTACTAAGTCCCCACAAAAGGAGAAAGACTATACCACCTAAGATAATAATCGCAGAAATAGCGATCGCGCTAGGAGTATCTGCTCCCTTGAATTTCATTATGCCACGGTTAAGGTCTGACATGGTATTTTTCTCCTAAATTATGCTTTTTATTTTAGCTAAGAATTTCTAGAAATATGTCTATGCTGTTACTGTGTTTTCTAATATTTCTTTCTATGGCAGATTCGTCTCGAATTTTAAAATAATAATAAAGAACTGAAGTAGAATATTAATATATAACCAAATATCAAATTTTTACGCGGTGTGTTATGTCGGAAAATAATGAGGGTAACCCATTAGATGATATACCATTTACTCCGGATCTAATCAGGGGTGTAAAAAAGGATAGTTCGGAATCTGATAATTATCCTGGTAATTCTGAGCAGGTAGAAACTGAGGAGGAATTTGAGAAAGTTAATGAAGTTTTGCCGGTTGAAACTGAAACAATAAATTATCAGGAATTATCTCAAGATATTAGTTTGCTTAGAGAAAAGTTAGAGCAGTTTTCCCAAGATGTGGAAAATAATTACTCTCACCTTCAGGGAGAAGTTTCTCGGTTGTCTTATTTTATGTTGGAGTTGCAGGGGGAAAAGTCGAGTGTAGATGTTGATTTAGAGTCGTTGTTTAGTCGAGTTAAGTCATTAGAAAATTCATTAGAAAGTTTACCTAGGAAAATAGAGGAAAGGATTAATAGTACCCTTGATTCACAACAGGAAATTGATGAAGAAATTTCCCAATTTGCAGAAAGTAAGGAATTATCTCAAGATATTAGTTTGCTCAGAGAAAAGTTTGAGATGTTTTCTCAAGATGTGGAAAGTAATTACTCTCAACTTCAGGAAAAAGTTTATCGAATGTCTAGTTTGTTGGAGGAGTTACAGGAGGAAAAGTTTAATGGAGATGGTGATTTAGATACATTGTTTCGTCGAGTTAAGTCATTAGAAAATTCGGCAGATCAACTAAAAGGAAAGATTAAAAATATTCTTGATTCACAACGTAAACTGAATGAAAGTATCAAGAAGTCTTCCGTAAAGATTGAACAATTGCAGGGATGTATATTTTTAATATCTATATTTTTGCTTTTAATAGGAACGTCCCTAGCCATTATATTTAGTGTTCTTAAAAGTTTTGTAAATAATTAGTAAATATCTAGAGTGCTGAAAGACTTACTATCAAATAAAAATGCTATGTAATAATCCTAAATGATTTGTGAAAAAAACTGTAGGGTTTTGGTCTGGAAATTCCATTGTCGCTTGAGTTTGGAAATCCAACCCCTACGATAAAGTTTTACAACCTATTTAGGATTACTATAATTGTTTACTAATAACAAGTGCTGCTCCTGAAAAAAAATACCAACTTCCCTACAAAAATCTCATATTTTCTAACCGATTAATATCCATAATTCGCTCGACTAAACTTTGCCAATTTCTTTGAATATTAATCCGATTTGCCATAGTCAGAATTTTATATAACACTTTGTAGGTTGGGTTGAGGAACGTTTCGCTGCGCGACATGAAAAGCGAAGCTTATCCGCAGGATAAACCCAACAGAAATATATTTGCACAACTAATCAATAAATTAACAACAGTGAGTCAAATAATTTATGATTTGTTCAAAAGTTCGTTTCTTTGATTGCCGTACCTAATTGTTATGCAAAAAGATATATGTAGCTCTACATTAAGATTAGGAAAAATATCTATTACTTTTTCAATCAAATTATATTGCCCTCGCTAAAAAATGTACTGTTAGAGAAGTTTTTGTTGGGTTACTCTAAGGCTTAATCTAACCTACAACTACTAATCAGTTTAGGTAAGAAACTCAAAATACATAGCTACCGATTAAGATTATAAAATCTCTGTATTACCTTTGAAATAAAATTATATTGCCCAACCTAAAAAATGTACTGCTAGGGAAATTTTTGTTGGGTTGCGCTGGCGCTTAACCCAACCTACAGTATTTTAATTCCTTATTAACAAGCACGAACGATCGCTCCTCAAAAAAGATACAAACTTCCCTATAAAAAACTCATATTTTCTAACCGATTAATATCCATAATTTGCTCGACTAAACTTTGCCAATTTCTTTGAATCTTAATCCGATTTGCCATAGTCTTAAACTCCGGCCAAACCTTCTGTCGTACTTGTTCATCATCTAAAAAAATCTCCCAATCATCTTTAATATCTTCAGCACGCAATATCCGATCTACAAACTCAGCTACCATCGCATAAGCTAACTGTTTAGGTTCAGATAATAACTTGTCTAAATCTGACTTGCATAAATCAATTACCCGTTGATGAATTTTCTGAATTTCTATCAACACTTTTTCCGAAGATTCAGCATTTTTAGTAGAAATTTCCTTCTCCATTTTCTCCAGTAAAAGTTCTGACTTAATTTTTTCATCGTCAGATATATTACCTGATTTTAATAGGTTGGATAGCCTTGTTTCCCACCAATCTTTTATTTGCTCTATAGTCTGAAACTGAGCCATAATTTTATTAATATTATATTTCTCAGGATCTAAAATTTCTTCTATTTCCGAACGCAACTTTTCTAAATCTGGAGTTAAACTTAGAGTTTTTTTATCGGGGTTAAGTTGATTAATATGCTGTCTGACTTGACGCTGAATAATACCTGCATAAGATACGTTAAAATCAGAAATAGTGTCAAACCCTAGCTTCAGATTAATTAAATCCCCTGGAATATGCTCTGCCATCCATTTTAGGAACTCAATTTCTCGCAGATCAGTTAATCCTCCTAGTTGCACTTTATCAGTTAATAACCGACCTATTTCTGATTTAACCGCATCCAAAGAATCTTGAATTTTTCCATCTAGAAATAAGAATTGTTTGGATAAATCGGTTCTGATAATATGTAGATAACGACTGTAAGCTTCCGTATATGAACCAGATATGTTGCTATCTTTTTTGATTTGCTCTACAGACTTAGGAATAGATGACAGTTTTTGGCAATTTTCTATGACTTTATTTACTTCTTCTTGGAAAGTTTCATCTGTTTGGTTACTTGCCAACTCAATAGTTTCCAAATATGGCTGTAAAGTATTTGTTAATTTATCCCAAAATTGCTTAAACGACTTCTGAAAAAGTCTTTTATCTCCAGCATATTGTTGTAGAGCAGAACTAGCTTTTTCTAACTCAGCTTGCAAATTCTTACTTAACTTAATCAACTTATTTTCAAAAGTTAAGGCATATTTATGGTCTAACTCAGTAATATTTTCCGTCAAATACTGCAAGATTTTTTCTAACACATTCGCCGTTTCTTTTGTATTAGCACAATCAGCAATAATGCAGTCAGCAAACTCCATCCTTGTATTAGGAAGTTCATCTAAAAAACCATGACAATTTTTGGAATTATCTCCTTGCTCCGAGTCAGGAGCAGTCTTATTAAGAATTAAAAATGACCATCTTGATAAAGGAATTGTAGGTATTCCTTTTTGCGCTTTATCGTACAAACCCACATCAGAATCTTTATCCCAATAATCTCCTCCGGGATTAGGTTTTCGCATAAATAAAACAAAGTCTACATCTTGACTCAAAACTTTAATCATTCGCTCTACATCACCTACTCCTGTGTCGCCTAAACCTGGCAAATCTACTACTGCTATTTGACCAATATCTGAGTGGGGAAACTGAGATTTAATTTCTACTTTTTTGACAGCTAAATAATTGTAATAAACTTGTTTGCCATCAACATCATCTTGGGCAACATATTCTCTAATTTTTTCTTGGGTAATAGGAAAAATTGGTTTCAGATTGAACAAATCTTTGTATTGAGGATAATGTTCTTTATACCGCTTCAAATATTCATATTTTGCTTGGTCTACTTTGTTAGTAATATTGCTTGGTAATGCAGGTAAACCTCTGTTAATAAAATCGTCAAATTTTTGTGGTGTTGTTCCTAATGATAAGTCTTCATAGTAAAGCTTAATAACTTCTTCTAGTAAACTTTTTTGGGAATGAGAGTAGACTTTTCCTGTAGTGGATTGTGCTTGTAATTGATGATAAATAATACTCATAACTCCCGTGCAATGTTGTCCGCTACCATCAGGAATTTCATGGCGAGTTAATCCTGTTAAAGTCTGTAAAAATTTGCTTTTGCCTTGTCTTGGTTTACCAACTACACCAATATTTAAAGTTTGGCGATAAAACCGTGCTTTTAGTTTACTAATTATCGTTAAATTCGTTGTTATCTCTTGCTCTATTTGAGGCAAATTAATCCCTTGCAAAATTTCCGATGTTTGAGAATCATTAAGCTGAGGGATAAAATTATTTCGTTCTTTAATTAGTCGTTGAATATATTGCTGTAGAGAAGTCAAATGAGTCTCTACTTTTTCAACTCTCTTAGCTAGAGGTTGACGTTTTTCTATGATGCTTTGAATTTTCAACGATATATCCGTAGCCATAAGCGGTGTTTAAAAATTGGTGAGACTTGAGTATTGTTATTTAACATCCAAGTATAACATAGGAGAAGCGATATATCGGCTCAAAAAATTTTGTCAAATCAGATTTTTAAAGAGAGCGATCGCTCCAAATTTTACCCAACAACTAAGGTTTAAAGTTTCTCCTTGAAAGGATAAAAAAAGCCAAAATTTTCCTTTTAACTCATCTCAAACCTCAAAAATATAGTGTTCCGAATTTTACCGAACAATTAAAGTTTAAAGTCTCTCCTTTCAGGTCTAAAAAAAGCTAAAATTTTCCTTTTAACTTATCCCGAACTTAGAGAAGAGGTAATTATTAATTGTCGAAAAGCTAGCGCTCCGAATTTTACCCAACAACTAAGGTTTCAAGTCTCTCCTTTCAGGGACAAAAAAGCAAGAATTTTCCTTTTAACTAATTTTCATCTTGGAGAAGAGGTAATTATTAATTGTTAATTGTTAATTATCGAATACCTCAAAATTACCATAATTAGCAATCAAACTAACCGTTGGATTAATCAAAATATATTTTACTGAGTAACTATAGTATCTGCTTAATTAGCGATCAATAAAATTGGAGAATTTTTGACTTCCTATTTGATTTCCTATATCTCTATCTTTATTCTTAAAACCTTTAAAATTCTGTAAGTCACCAATCCGAATGCTCCCCTACCTGACTCCTAACTTTCAGCAAAATATTAAAACTTAAATAGGATTACTATATAAGTCATTTAGTATAGTTTTTTATCAATAAATTAAGATTTTTATCATCTTAGCTGTTGATTGTACATTTTTTTACTTTCCTATAACTAATACTTAGTATAATAAAAAAAGACGTAAGCATTTAGATATTAGCCTTTAGCTTTTCCTTGGTAACTATTCTACACCAAGTAACTAATAAGAAAGATTAGCAAAGAATGCTTTGAGAAGAACTTTGAAATTTCCCTCAATCTTTCAACTCTGATTCCTCCTTCAAAAAAAATAAGTTAATAGCTGAAAACTAATAGCTGATGACTAAATTCTCTTAGAAAAACACTACTAAACTATCACATATACAGACTAATGGATATTACCAAACTTAGCAACGAATCAGTAGAATTACTATCTCTTATTACTGGAAAAAAATTGACTAAAAAGGATATTACGCCACCAGTATTGTTTTTAGCAAATCTAGTAATTATCCTGATAGGTGTTATCTATGCAGATGGAAAAGTATTAGAAGAAGAAAAAGCTAGACTGAAAATAACTATCCATAAATTTATCCCTCCAAAGGGCAATGTCTTGGAATTAACTAAATTAATGATTCATGGAGTATCTAAGCAACAGCTTTACAAAAAAATTGAGACAATTTTGACATTAATTCCTCCTCTTTCTACTCCAGAAAAATTGTTATTAATTAGCTTTGGTTATGAAATGTCTGCTGCCGATGGAGATATGGATGTACGGGAGATAAAATATCTAGAAATTGTGGGGAAAAAATTAGGTGTTAGACCCCAAAGTTTACAACTTTTAGAAGCAGGATTTATTCATCAAGACAATCTCGATCAAGAATCTAGGGATGAAGTGAAATATTTACTTAACCCGGCGCGTTTCCATCAGTTAGATTGTATTTTTGTTAAAGCTGCTAGTGAAATGCTAAATTCACTTTTGCCGAATCATAACCAAAAACAAAATAAAACAAATCCGCTCAAACAAACTGCTGTTTATAAAGGGTTAAAAGAGTTTCAACAATATAGACAAAAACTAGAGGATATTTGTCACCAAACCTATAAAATATTTACCGAATCAAGTGAGCGAGATTTACTGCCCAATACATTAATTTATGAAGTAGATAAAATCTTAGAAAAAATACAATCTCAAAAATTCCGAATTGCAGCGATAGGAGAATTTAGTCAAGGTAAATCAACTTTATTAAATGCTTTACTTGGAGAAGAAATTCAACCAGTCAGAGAAATTCCTTGTAGTGGCACAGTTACAGTTTTAAAATATGGCAAAAAAAAGCGAGTTATTTGTCGTTATAAAGATGGCAAAGAAGTAGAAATTCCTTTCAGAGAATATCAGTCAAAAGTAACTATTTCAGAATCAGCAGCTTTAGGAAATATGAGTGAAGAATTAGCTCTATCGGAGGTGGAAGAAATATTTTTTGAACATCCAGATTTAGACTTATGTCAAAGTGGGGTAGAAATTATTGATTCTCCTGGTTTAAATGAACATCCAAACCGCACAGCTATTACTAAAAAATTATTAGAAGATACTGATGCGGTGATTTTTTTAACTAATGCTTCTCACCCACTAACTCTAGGGGAACGAGAGTTAATTCAAACTGTGAAGTTGGAGTTAAATGGTAATAATATTGATTTGCCTGCGGATAATTTATTTGTGTTGGTAAATTTTATTGATCTAGTCAGAAGTCAAAAGAATCGTCGGCAAATTAGGAAGAGATTGGAAAATTTTCTGTTGGGTGAAAAACCGATTATTGCTGATGAGAGTCGTTTACATTTTATTTCTGCTCAAGCTGCTTTAGATGGAATTTTAGAATGTGAAGAATGTGAAGAAAATGAATATTTGACCTACTTTAAAAATTTCACGCACTCGATAGAAAAGTTTCTGACTGTTGAGCGGGGTGCTGTAGAAATTCAGCAAATTTTTACTAAGATTAATGCTTTGATTACTGAGGGAATCAAAGCATTAGATAGAGCCGAAAAAGTTTTAGATGGTAAGGTGTATTTGTCTGTAGAGACAAAATTAGAAATTTTGAAAAAAATAGAGGATGCTAGTGGACGAGATGTCAAAATTTTATCAACTACTGAAAAATTGAAAAACCAGAGTATTAAACAAGCTGCAAAGTCTTGGGATAAATGGGTAGAAGGATTGGGCGATCGCCTAGAGGAAAAAAGTTCCGAATGGTGTTCAGAACATTCGCTTCTTTGGGATAAGGAAAAAGTTATCAAAGATTATGCAGAAGGATTTGCAAGTTCTCTGGAAACTGAATTAGAAAACTGGAGTAATCGGGAAGTCAAAGAAATTTTGGTGAATAATTTAGAAGTTTTAAGCAAGGAAATATACCAAAATCTAGAATTTATTAGAATGGATTTACAGGCAGTAGATTGTCAAATAAATTCTAACTTGAATGAGCAATTTAATTTTGCAATTGAAAATATTAAAGGAGATGGATTGGATATCTCTTCAGTGATTAAGTTAGAAGAAAATTATGATAGTAAAAAAAGTGGTTTATGGGAAAATTTAACCTTAGGTGGTTTAACGGCAGGTGCTTTATTTATGTTTACAGGAGTAGGATTTTTACCCATATTTTTAGCTGGAAGTGCTGTAGCTTTGATTAGCTCATTTTTGGGTATGGGTGCGGATGATGAGAATCCCGAACTAAAAATTAAACAGCAAGTTTATGATGTCTGTTTTCAGAAGTTTGATAAATCTACTTTGGAAATATTTAATCGGATTTGTGAAAATATTGCTGAGGTTTTCTATTGTCAGTTTAAATCAGCAAGTAAAGTGATTGAGCAGGCAATATTGATTTACGAAAATCTCCTTGAACAAGAAGAAAAAGCTCACCAAGAAACTCAGGAACAATTAGAGTCACAGAAAAATATAATTGCCGAAAAAAAACAGCAACTTAAAGAAATAAAAAATCAAATTGAAACAATCCTAGCTGAAATTAATAGTCGTCGATAAATGTAAACATTCAGCTCTTAGCATTCAGGACTTCAGCAATTAGTAATGAATAATTACTTCTCAGGTTGGGGAAGGAGACTTTGCCAGTAACTTTTGATGATGTCTCAATTTCAAAGGTGGCTTTTACCTTCCCCAAAATTAATAGCTGATGGTTGAATGCTTACCGATTTGTGAAAATATTGCTGAGGTTTTCTCTTGTCAGTTTAAATCAGCAAGTAAAGTGATTGAGCAGGCAATATTGATTTACGAAAATCTCCTCGAACAAGAAGAAAAAGCGCACCAAGAAACTCAGGAACAATTAGATTCACAGAAAAATATAATTACCGAAAAAAGACAGTAACTTAAAGAAATAAAAAATCAAATTGAAACAATC
>NZ_JAAHHT010000019.1:0-24510 GCF_010672085.1 Okeania sp. SIO3I5 | reverse complement strand
CGAAAATCTCCTCGAACAAGAAGAAAAAGCGCACCAAGAAACTCAGGAACAATTAGATTCACAGAAAAATATAATTACCGAAAAAAGACAGTAACTTAAAGAAATAAAAAATCAAATTGAAACAATCCTAGCTGAAATTAATAGTCGTCGAGAACGTAAGCATTCAGCTCTTAGCAGTCAGGACTTCAGCAATTAGTAATGAATAATTACTTCTCAGGTTGGGGAAGGAGACTTTGGCAGTAACTTTTGATGATGTCTCAATTTCAAAGGTTGTTTTTACCTTCCCCAAAATTAATAGCTGATGGTTGAATGCTTACCGATTTGTGAAAATATTGCGGAGGTTTTCTCTTGTCAGTTTAAATCAGCAAGTCAAGTGATTGAGCAGGGAATATTGATTTCCGAAAATCTCCTCGAACCAGAAGAAAAAGCTCACTAAAAAACTCAGGAGCAATTAGAGTCACAGAAAAATATAATTGCCGAAAAAAAACAGCAACTTATACGCATAAAAAATCAAATTGAAACAATTCTAGCTGAAATTAATAAGAGTCGAGCAACCTAAGCATTCAGCTCTGAGCAGTTAGCACTTCAGCAATTAGTAATTATTCATTACTTCTCAGGTTGGGGAAGGGAACTTTGGCAGTAACTTTTGATGATGTCTCAATTTCAAAGGTGGCTTTTACCTTTCCCAAAATTAATAGTTGATAGCTAATAACTGACGGCTGAATGCTTACCGATTTCTGAAAATATTGCTGAGGTTTTCTCTTGTCAGTTTAAATCAGCAAGTCAAGTGATTGAGCCGGCAATATTGATTTCCGAAAATCTCCTCGAACAAGAAGAAAAAGCTCACCAAGAAACTCAGGAACAATTAGAGTCACAGAAAAATATAATTGCCGAAAAAAAACAGCAACTTACACGAATAAAAAATCAAATTGAAACAATCCTACCTGAGATTAATAGTAGTCTAGCAACGTAAGCATTCAGTTATTAGCAGTCAGCACTTCAGCAATTAGTAATTATTCATTACTTCTCAGGTTGGAGAAGGAGACTTTGCCAGTAACTTTTGATGATGTCTCAATTTCAAAGGTGGCTTTTACCTTCCCCAAAATTAATAGCTGATGGTTGAATGCTTACCGATTTGTGAAAATATTGCTGAGGTTTTCTCTTGTCAGTTTAAATCAGCAAGTAAAGTGATTGAGCAGGCAATATTGATTTCCGAAAATCTCCTTGAACAAGAAGAAAAAGCTCACCAAGAAACTCAGGAACAATTAGAGTCACAGAAAAATATAATTACCGAAAAAAGACAGCAACTTACACGAATAAAAAATCAAATTGAAACAATCCTAGCTGAAATTAATAGTCGTCGATAAATGTAAACATTCAGCTCTTAGCAGTCAGGACTTCAGCAATTAGTAATGAATAATTACTTCTCAGGTTGGGGAAGGATACTTTGCCAGTAACTTTTGATGATGTCTCAATTTCAAAGGTGGCTTTTACCTTCCCCAAAATTAATAGCTGATAGCTAATAGCTGACTGCAGAATGCTTACCGATAAACTGTCATTAATTAAGCGATCTAATTTTCAAAGAGTCGCTAATGATAGATAGCACTTAACCAAATCTCCTCACTAAAATTGTTCAAACATTTAACAGTCAAAATAAAGATTTTCTCCCGCTATAGCTTTTGCCTCAAAAAACTATAGTATTTTCCATATATATATGAAAACTTTAATCCTGAATAAATATGCTATATTCAAAGACTGTTGCTTATAAAAATCCATAACTAAAATGTCTACAAAACCTACCATTGCATTTAGTCACCTGGGATGCGAAAAAAATCGCATTGATACTGAACATATGATCGGTTTACTCGCAAAAGCTGGTTATGAAGTAGATGCTAACGAAGAATTAGCAGATTATGTGGTTGTTAATACCTGTAGTTTTATCCAAACTGCTAGAGAAGAATCTGTCCGTACTTTGGTAGAATTAGCTGAAGCTAATAAAAAAATAGTCATCGCCGGTTGCATGGCACAACATTTTCAACAAGAATTACTCGCGGAGTTGCCAGAAGCAGTAGCACTCGTGGGGACTGGTGATTATCATAAAATAGTAGATGTGATGCAACGAGTCCAAAAAGGCGATCGCGTCCAAGAAGTCACTGCTGAACCCACTTACATCGCTGACGAAACTACCCCCCGTTACCGTACAACATCCGAAGGCGTTGCCTATGTCCGAATAGCAGAAGGATGTGACTACCGTTGCGCCTTCTGTATAATTCCTCATCTGCGGGGAAATCAGCGATCGCGCACCATAGAATCTATTGTCGCCGAAGTCCAAGAACTAGCTAACCAGGGCGTTAAAGAAATCATCCTTATCTCCCAAATAACCACTAATTATGGAGTCGATATTTATGGCCAACCAAAACTGGCCGAACTACTCCGCGCCTTGGGACAAATTGATATACCCTGGATTAGAATGCACTATGCTTATCCCACCGGTTTAACACCCAAAGTCATAACCGCCATCCAAGAAACTCCCAACGTTTTACCCTATCTTGACTTACCCCTACAACATTCTCATCCCGAAATTCTCAGGGCCATGAATAGACCTTGGCAAGGTCAGGTTAATGATGATATAATCCAAAGAATTAAAGCATCTATGCCTAATGCCGTGTTGCGGACAACTTTTATAGTAGGCTTCCCTGGTGAAACGGAAGAGCATCATGCACATTTAGTAAAATTTGTCAAGCGTCACGAGTTCGATCATGTTGGTGTGTTTACTTTCTCTCCAGAAGAGGGAACCCCTGCTTATAGTTTGCCCAATCAGTTGTCCCAAGCAGTGATGGATGCTCGCCGGGAAGAAATTATGGAAGTGCAACAGTCCATATCTTGGCAACAGAATCAAAAATCAGTTGGCCAAGTAGTTGATGTGCTAATTGAACAAGAAAATCCTCAAACAGGAGAGTTAATTGGTAGATCGGCCAGGTTTTCTCCAGAAGTAGATGGGCTAGTTTATGCTCAAGGGGAGGCCAGATTAGGGTCTATTGTGCCAGTAAAAATTACAGATGCAGATATATATGATTTGTATGGTTGTGTACATTAGATTTTTTGGGTAATCAACAATAATTCTGAAGTGAGGCCATTTCAATTATCAGTTATCAAGTTATCACTTATCAGTACCTCCGACTAAAGTTAGACAGAGTANCTTCTGCTTTTCTAGATTTATAGGTTTAACTACGAGGGAGGCTATAGACTTATGTCTTCCTCCGCTAGAAAGGATTTTCACCCATTTAAAATTAGGTCAATGGCTGTTGGCAAGTTTATGTTTTACACCCGTAAGGCACTATTATATCTAATAAACCTTTTCTTTGTCAAAGATGGATAAAAGTTGATAGATTTCTAGATCTTTCTATTGATTCGGCAAAACTTTACAATACTGGAAAGTCTTTCCAAATAATCCCCACCTACGGTATTTTACCACAGGGGGAGGACATAACCTCTGTCAAAACAGCAGCTAGGATTTTTCAAGCTGAAGAATCCCGCTTGGTTGTTTAAGCACAACGTCGGGAGTATGTCAAGATTTTCCTATAATCCTAACCTTACCCTATGTTCAAATAAAAGACTGGGGATTTCTGATTTTTAATTTTTAGTTCCTTGATCGAGGTAATGAACTTGGTTTCCATCCAGTCTAAATTCAGCCACAATTGGAGAAACTAGATTGAGAATCTTACCGAATAATTAAGGTTTAAAGCCTCTCCCTTTTAGGGAGAGGTAATTATCAATTATCAATTATCGATTATTGAAAGGTACTACCTAAAACTAACTTCAAGTTTTATTATTTGGTAGTAATTTTGGTAGTACGCGATCGCAACAAAATAAAGTACCTGCTGCTACACATACCGGAATACCTAAAAAATTAATTATAGGAAGAGTAATTAAGACTTGACAAATTAACCCAAAAGTGGCACTCGCTGGTAAGCTACGACGCACCACTGTTAACTTCTCTCGAAATTTTAATTTTCTTCTCTCCAAAGGTCCATCAAAAAAATCAAGACAAACAATAGAAGTTGTTAAGGCTATACCGCCAATAGTTGCGACTAAAGATCCTCCAGGAAAAAAGTTTAGTAACAACATAGGCAAACCTATTACTAACAGTAATGCAATTTTTTTTAGCTCAAAAAGTATTGCTCGCCAAATATCTTTAATGCCTCCTAATAATCCTGGAGGAGCTTCAGGCAATGTACCCGTTCTAATTTTTTCTAATTGTTCAGAAAGTTGACCATAAAAAGGCGAACCGAGAATCACTCCAAATTGTACTAACAAAAATCCAATTATGATCAACAATATTATAAATATAAAGAACTCAATAAACCAATCTAAAATATTATCTAAATAGCTTAAAAAATTCAACCAATTTGGTAATTGAGCAATAAGACTATCGAACTGCAAAGATAAACTATTAAAGATAGTTTCAGTCAAATTAATTCCCGGCAGGAGTAAACCAATATAAAGAATGATTCCAACTAAAATATTAATAAAAATCGGAACAATTATATAACTGATTAATTTGGGATTTTTAACAAAAATTATTAAAACACGAAAATGATACGTTGCACCTGCTACTAATCCCCCAGGCACTTTAAAAATAGAGAGTATTGATTTAAAATTGTCCTGTTTGACCATTAATTTAAAATTAGGTTTTATTTCAATTCAGTTTAATTTTACAGTAATATCATAGTCAGACTCATTATTAAAATGCGTGCTTTTCATGCTCCTAAAATATTGAATTAAGTAGGGTTTGATGATTAAATATCAAATTATTTTCAGGTAAAAATTTCAGCATTTTTAGGTCTTGAAAAAATCCAAGCTTTTAGGTTTTTTAGGTTCAAAAATGAGCGTATTTTGGGCAGACAAAAACAGAAAAATTGAGGAACAATTCTTACTCCTACCTCCTCGCTCATTCCCATTTATTCTGACTCCTGACTTCTGAATCCTACGCGAACCCATGCATACTTTTTCAGCAAACCCTAAGTATAGAATATATCAGTAAAATAAATGTCAAAGCAGTATCAAATACCTCATATTTTTCGGTTACAATCCTGCATCAAATATAGTCAAATATAGGATTATTTTCTGAAATTATTCCCACTAATTTCAGTCCGGTAAAGCCGTTTTTAGCAATCGCCAACATAAAAAAAACAGCAAAAACCACCCAATTACATTGCCTTAATTTTTTATTATTCTCCTATACTAAATATGAAAAAATAAAGAGCGAAAATAGTAATTTAGTAAATTCCTTATTTTAAAGTTTTCCAAGTTAGTTAACCCATAATTTTTGCTTTTAATTAACTTGATTTTTTGATTAATTGCTTCTACTGTTCCTGAGGTTATTTGCTGATCAGGCATCATCTAAAATCTCCCAGATCCATCTTTTTATTTTTTGAAAAGCTATCAAAAAATATTTATCAGATAATTTAGTAAATTCGACCATTTTTCACAAAGCTTGATTTCCTGTTATTAGAATTTCAGATATATCTATATATCTTCTTTTTTTGATACATAGATATTAATTTAGGGGCAACTTTTTCGACCTCCTGCCATTTATCTTTATCAGTTTCATATTGAGAATTTGATCTTAGTCGTTCAATTCAGAATTTTAAGTTTCTATATCATCCCAAAACTAATCCAACACCTAATAGATATTTCCGATAATTAAAAATTAAATCAATTATTTTCTCCTACTCCCTACTCCCTACTCCCTCTTTTTCGGAGAAGTCTAATAGTTTAAAGTTGACAAACCCAACCATAGGGTTCAGTAACTTTACCAGTTTTAATATCTTCTAATTTTTGCAAAACTTGAGAAGCATACTTTCGTTCATTAACAGGAGGTAAAATCATATCTTCACCTTGATAATTAATAGTAGAAATATGAGCAATTGTAGCAGCAGTACCCATACCAAATGCTTCAGAAAGATTTCCCACTTTATAAGCCTTTGCTACTTCATCAATAGAGATTAATCTTTCCTCAACTTTAACACCCATATCTCTAAATAAAGTTAGTACACTATCTCTAGTAATTCCTGGTAATATAGTTCCTGTCAATTTAGGAGTAATAACAACATCATTAATCACAAAAGCCACATTCATTGTGCCACATTCTTCAATATATTTTTTCTCCTTTCCATCCAACCATAAAACATTATCATAACCTTGTTGTTTAGCCTCTTTATCTGCTAACAAACTACCAGCATAATTACCAGCACATTTAGCTGCACCAGTTCCACCTTCACAAGCTCGGACATACTTATCTGTAACAATTAACTTAACTGGTTCCGAATAATAAGCACCTACAGGGCAAGTAATAATAATAAATTTATAACTTTTTGCTGGTTTGAGGCCAACAGATTCATCTGTGGCAAAATAAATAGGTCGAATATATAAAACACTATCTGATTGAGTAGGAATCCAATCAGCATCTAGTCTAATTAATTCCTTTAAACCATCCATAAAAATTTCTTCAGGAATAGATGGCATACATAATCGAAAAGCTGATTCGTTGATTCTTTTATAATTAGCTTGTGGGCGAAATAATAAAGGTTTTCCTTCAGGATTTATATAAGCTTTTAAACCTTCAAAAACTGCCTGACCATAATGCAGAGCTGACATAGAAGGAGACATTACAATATTGCCATAGGGAACAATTTTAACTTCCTGCCAACTATCATCTGCATAGGTAGCAACTAACATATGGTCGCTAAATACTTTCCCAAAAGGAATATTATTTATATCTTGTTGCTTAAGCCGTGAGGAGCTAGTTTTTTGTATTGATATTTCAGAATTAACTATTTGCATTATTATCTTGCTTTTAGTAAAAATACTATTTTATCATATCATGTTTTCTTAAATACATATAATTAATCAAAAAAATGAATTTAGAATTTAATAATTCTGCATTCTGCATTCTACATTCTGCATTCTAAATTCTAAATCCACCCCTATTTTAATTGCCTAACTTACTTAATTATCATGCTTGGCAATAACCCAAATACCATGAATAGTGCCAGGAAAAACACCAAACAAATATAGAATCAAATTAATCCAAAAGGCACCACCAAAACCAACTGTTAAGAAAACAGCCAAAGGTGATAGGGGTATAGCAATTAGAATCCGAATCAAGGCACTCATTTTAGTTACTCCTGTAATTGTTAAACTATTATTTTTTCAGTGTATGGCATTAGCCACAAATGTCAGGAATTATAGAATAGTCGAAACAAGGAAGTATCAATCATTAACCTTCTTGCTTCTTGATTCTTCCTTACTTCATATAACTTCAAATCTTAGCAGCACCTTTACCGAAAAATTTTGGAGGTTCGGTTATTGTATAAACTCTTGTTTCAGTGGCGATCGCTTCTCGCAAATATTTAGGTACTTGTAACATTCCTAATAAGGTAGTGCCATCCAACATTCGGAACCCACCAATAGTTTTTTCTCTTAGAAGTTGATCAACTATTTCTGGTTCAGGGCGACTATTAATCATCTTCCTAGAACCTAGTACAAAACCCCAAGGTCGTCCATAGGTAGGAACATGACTACTATAGGATTGGACATAAGGAAATACCGCCTTCATTGTATTGATAATTCGAGCATGAAGTTTCATTTCTCCAGGAGAAACTGGACCTGCCTGCACAACAAAAAATCCTCCTGGGGTAAGTAACCGCAGAATTTTTTCAAAATAGTCCTTTGTAAACAATTGAAATGATGGTCCCTCTTCAATAGGATCGGAAGGATCAGAGATAACCACATCCCAACTCTCACTAGAAGTATCCAAAAATTCTAAAGCATCACCAATGACCAAGTGGAGGCGAGGGTCATCAAAAGCATTAGTATGCATCTCTGGCAAATATTGCCGACAAGCTTCCACCACTTCTCCATCAATATCAACCATGGCCACTTTTTCCACACTTTGCCAACGCAAAACTTCGCGAATAGTAGCTCCCTCACCACCACCAAGAACAAGAATCTTACTAGGAAATCCATGACAAATCATAGCAGGATGCACCAGGGGTTCATGGTATAAAAATTCATCCCCTGTACAAGACTGCCATTTACCATCAAGAACCAGTGCCTTACCATAAATACCTGTTTCTACAATGTACATTTCTTGATAGGCAGTTTTTTTGTAGGCAAGTACCTTAGTAAGGCCATGAACATAAATATCCCAAGGTGTGATATACTCGCTTACCCACAAATCCGCACCTACTTCGCTACCTGTCATAAGGTATACTCCTGAATAACATATTTATCAAAATATTCTGACAGAATGTATTGATTAATTAGCGCAAAATTGTTTTTGATTCCAAGCAAATTAATATACAAACCAGAGACTGTTTGTAAAATAAATATTAAGAGAGCATCACTTGTGGCTAAAATCTAAAAGCGCTAATACTTCAAGAGATTGAAATTTCGTAGATAAAAAAGTATTCAGTACATATATTCCGAGACTTTTTAAGCGACAAATATTTATGTTTATTTCTTCCTCCCTATTTCTTCCTCCCTATTCCCTATTCCCTATTCCCTGTTACCTGTTCCTTATCTCCTTTTTATATTTTCTGATACATTCAATCTCTTAAATAATCAGCCTCTTTCAGAGAATATGCCTTATTATAAAGTTAAACCTCAGTCAAATAATTATTACAAAGCAAGAAAAAAATTAGCATGCGCAAAACTTGAAAATTAGTAGACCAATATACAAAACATATAGTCTTAAGTGTAAATAGTTCTACTGAAAATCTTTCTTTCAGTCCAAATGTTTAGCAATATATCAAGAGCAAAAATAATTTTTTATAATTAAAACTATCTGCACTTATCACTCAAATCTGACTTTTGATTAAATCCCAGGTATTATTACTCATTTATCTAATTAAAATTATCTAAACTCATCACTCAAGTCTTACTTTTAACTTTTGACTTTTTACTTAACAAATTATAGCTTGTATTCAAGTATAATTCATTGAATAAGTTACTCTTGATAACACTATGGAAAATAATACAACTAACAACTTCCCAAATGTATCTGTCAATCAGTGGAATGTAGAACTTTATGAGAGTAAACATTCTTTTGTTTCTAACTTGGCAATAGATTTATTAGAGTTGCTCAGTCCCCAAAGTGGAGAAAAAATTCTTGACCTTGGTTGTGGTACAGGTCATTTAACTTATAAAATTACTGCAAAAGGAGCAAAAGTTATAGGAATTGATAATGCTCCTACTATGATTGAGCAAGCAAACCGTTGTTATCCAGATATTAAGTTTTTAGTGGGAGATGGAGTTAACATTGAGTTTAAAGAAACATTTGATGCAGTATTTTCTAATGCAACACTTCATTGGATTCAAGAACAAAAAAAAGTTATAACTAATATTTGGCGTGTACTAAAACCAGGAGGTCGCTTCGTTACAGAATTTGGAGGAAAAGGTAATATTAAAACAATTATTAGTGGTATTTATGAAGCTTTAGATGCTGCTGGTTATGGCAGTAATAAACAGCTTAATCCTTGGTATTTTCCTAGTATCGGAGAATATGCTACTCTCTTAGAATCAGAAGGTTTTTTATTGACTTTTGCAACTTTATTAGAAAGACCAACTAAACTTGAAGATGGAGAATATGGTCTACATAATTGGATTAAGATGTTTGCTACTTGTTTTTTTAAAGGGGTTCCTGAAAAAAAGCAAAATATTATTATTGATGATATCCAAAATAGATTGCGGCCTCATCTATTTAATAAAGGTAAATGGATAGCTGATTACAAAAGAATTAGAATTATGGCTTTTAAAGAAGGTAATTCAACAATTAATAATGAATAATTAATAATTAATAATTACCTCTCCTTGAAAAGAAGAGGATTGACTAAAAGGAAAATTTTTATTTATTATCCCCTTAAAAGGGAAGGCTTTAAACCAAAATTTTTCGGTAAGATAAATAATTCAGTAATTATTTAAGTTATTAGGGAGTAGGGAGTAGGGAGTAGGGTTAGATTGAACAAGATATCTTTGCTCTTTGGAAACGAATCGTTGAAAACATTGCTCTTATACCAATTTCCTAAAGTCAGACTACACATAACTTGATATATTAGATTTCAAGCTTGATGGATATTTTTACAAGTGAAGTTTTAAGTTTATGAAATTGGTATTACTTACTTATTACTTAATAACTGAAGTTTTTAGGAAGGTCTTGTATTATTTTTGGGAATTGGTATTATACTTCATCTCATCTATAGGGTTTCTCAGAGAAGTAGAAAGTTATAGGTTTTAGGAGGTAACTTAAGAAAGAGCAGTGAAGAGAAAACAAAACAAGAAAAACAAGTATATTTCATTACTCCAAAAGATATAAATAATCTAAACTTTGTTCTTCTTATTTCGACTATCAATCCATTGCTTGGCACGTGTAACTGCCTCTTTTCGAGAAGAAGCATAAGGTACTGCTACAACACAACCTAATTTATGATTAGCCCAAACTGCATAAGTAGCATATCCATTCATTTCACCTTGGTCAATTTCAACCTTCCAACCTTTATATTCAAAGGTAAGCATAATATGAGGAAAATCAGGTTCAATCATTATAGTGTGACTATATTAACTATGGTTATCTCAAGAGTAGGAAGTAGGGAGTAGGGGAAAAAATTGATTATTTCTGCGCGATAATTTATTTTATTTTTGATTATTGGAGATGTCTATTAATAACTGAAGTCTTGAGCAAGTATGACGTTATTTTTGGGAATTGGTATAAAATATTCAATTGACTTTTGAGTAATAGAATTTTCTCTACCATTACATAAAAATATCTGGAAAATATCTACCCGATGTTAAAGATTAACTTTTCGGCTCGATATTGGCATAAGCAGCATAAACAGCATTGACATTATACCAATTTAAAAATATCCGAGAAATTTCTAAAGCTAACTGTGATTTGCCTCTGTCAATTAACCATTGCAAAAAAACAGCCATTGTTTTTTCATTTAATCTCCCACCTAATGACAAACATCCCCACAATAATCTATGTATCCAAGTCATTTGAATCATCATTTTGACTTCCCATTTCGGATGTTTTTGATAAAACAAAACTCCCATTTTTCCTCTTTGAATTTCTCTTTCAATCATTCTTGGTAATTGCTGTAAAGAAAATGGGGGATGCCAATGATAACCTACAGCTTCTGGGGATTTAATCAATTTTAATCCTAATTTTTTTAACCTAATGCCTAACTCTAAATCTTCCCAACCATACTGTTGAAAATCAGGATCGAATAATCCGGCTTCAATTAACCAATGACGAGCGATCGCTACATTTCCTGTGGCAAAAAAGGCTGCTGAAAAATCTGTCAATTTATAAGGTTCTGAAGTGGGAAAATCAAAATTACAAGTATTAATTACTCTGCCATAAGTAAATATGGGATTTGATTTTTTTCCAGATTTGACTAAAGTATTTGCATGAGCTTGAAGAAAGTTATGTGTTACTACTAAGTCACTGTCTATAAAAATGATAAAATCTCCTTTGGCTGCCTCAACTCCTAAATTTCTAGCTGCTGCTGGTCCTTGGTGAGACTGAGCGAAAAGTTGGAGATGGGGAAATTCTGTGGCATTAGCTTCTAGCCAGGGGATGGTATCATCTGTTGAACCATCATCGACAACTATTACTTCATATTGAGTTATGGGTTGTTCATAAGTTTGATTTTCTAAGGCACGGAGGCATTTTTCTAAAATTGGTAAGCGATTATAGGTGGGAATAATTATACTGAAAAACATAACGTTGGAGATTTAGAGTAGAGTTTGAGTAAAATCTCAATTCCAAATTGAAAAATCAAAAAAATTTGTGGTTTTTCCTGTAATTGAATTTCTGAGGCTGAGGCAAACAGATGCTCTTTGAGACCTCCTACTCAAAACTATAACGTCTGAGATTTAGACTCAAGCCTCGAAAAATTAGAATCCAAAATTCAATTAGCAGAAAATTTTGTGGTTTTTCCTGTAATTGAATTTCTGAGGCTGAGGCAAACAGATGCTCTTTGAGACCTCCTACTCAAAACTATAACGTCTGAGATTTAGGCTCAAGTCTCGAAAAATTAGAATCCAAAATTCAATTAGCAGAAAATTTTGTGGTTTTTCCTGTAATTGAATTTCTGAGGCTGAGACAGACAGATGCTCTTTGAGACTTCCTACTTAAAACTATAACGTCTGAGATTTAGGCTCAAGTCTCGAAAAATTAGAATCCAAAATTCAATTAGCAGAAAATTTTGTGGTTTTTCCTGTAATTGAATTTCTGAGGCTGAGACAGACAGATGCTCTTTGAGACTTCCTACTTAAAACTATAACGTCTGAGATTTAGGCTCAAGTCTCGAAAAATTAGAATCCAAAATTTAATTAGCAGAAAATTTTGTGGTTTTTCTAATCATTGAATTTCTGAGACTGAGACAAACAGATGCTCTTTGAGACTTCCTACTTAAAACTATAACGTCTGAGATTTAGGCTCAAGTCTCGAAAAATTAGAATCCAAAATTCAATTAGCAGAAAATTTTGTGGTTTTTCCGAGTATTGAATTTCTGAGGCTGAGACAAACAGATAATATGTTCAACTTCCTACTCAAAAACTATAACGTTTGAGATTTAGTCTCAAGTCTCGGCAAAATGAGAATTGAAAATTCAATTAGCAGAAAATTTTGTGGTTTTTCCGATAATTGAATTTCTGAGGCTGAGGCAAACAGATGCTCTTTAAGACTTCCGACTCAAAACTATAACGTCTGAGATTTAGTATCAAGTCTCGGCAAAATGAGAATTGAAAATTCAAATCAGAAAAATTTTGGGTTGTTCCTACAGCGGACATTCTCAAATCCTCAAATATAGTCCATGCTGCGAATTTAACTTCTGACTTCTAACTTCAGCTATATCCGCTTATCAAAAGCGACTTTTTCCAAATATCCTCTAATCCTCTTGCCTCTTGCCTACTACCTCCTACCTTTCCCTCCTAATAAAGGTGCCATTTAAACCGGATATAGTTTTGATTTATCAATCAGACTTTTATTATGACCAAAAATCTGTACTTTAACTCACAATAAAGGTACAAATTTGGTCTGATAATAATAACTCAGTCATTAATTTCTCAAGAAAAATATGAGTCGTGCCACTAAAGTTGTCCTAGCTTATTCTGGGGGAGTAGATACCTCCGTTTGTATCCCTTATCTGAAAAATGAATGGGGAGTAAAAGAAGTAATTACCCTAGCAGCAGATTTGGGTCAAGGAGACGAATTAAAAGCAGTCCAGAAAAAAGCATTAGATTCTGGGGCAGTAGAATCTCTGGTCATAGATGTTATTGAACCTCTAATTAAAGAATATGCTTTTCCCGCCATTCAAGCAAATGCTCTGTATGAAAATCGCTACCCTCTAGCAACAGCATTAGCTCGACCTTTAATTGCCAAAATATTAGTAGAGGCGGCAGAAAAATATGGTGCTGATGCTATTGCCCATGGTTGTACGGGAAAAGGTAATGACCAAGTAAGATTTGACGTTGCGATTGCTGCACTAAATCCTCAAATTAAGATTCTGGCTCCGGCGCGGGAGTGGGGAATGAGTCGGGAAGAGGCTATTGCTTATGGTGAAAACTATGGCATTCCGGCTCCGGTGAAAAAATCTTCTCCTTATAGTATAGATAAAAATTTATTGGGGATGGCGATCGAAGCTGGTGAGTTGGAAGACCCTTGGGTAGAACCCCCAGAAGAAGTTTATGGAATGACCAAGGCGATCGCCGATACTCCTAACGAACCGGAATATATAGAGATTGGTTTTGAGAAAGGAATTCCTGTTAGTCTCAATGGTCAAGGGATGGGTGGTATTGAGTTGATAGGTAAACTTAATCAGATAGTAGGAAATCATGGTATTGGTCGAATTGACATGATTGAAAACCGTCTGGTGGGGATTAAGTCGAGAGAAATTTATGAGTCTCCGGCAATGTGGGTGTTAATTCAAGGACATCGAGATTTAGAGAGTTTGACTTTAACTGCTGATGTGACTCGTTATAAACGGGGTATTGAGGAGACTTATAGTCAGTTGGTTTATAACGGTTTGTGGTTTAGTCCGTTGAAGGGTGCGTTGGATGCTTTTATTCAGCAGACCCAGGAAAGGGTGAGTGGTGTTGTAAGGGTGAAGTTGTTTAAGGGTAATGCGATGGTTGTGGGTCGTAAGTCTGGCAATTCTTTGTATAGTTTTGACTTGGCGACTTATGGTGCGGAGGATGAGTTTGACCATAAAGCGGCAGAAGGATTTATTCATATCTGGGGTTTGCCGACTCGTGTTTGGTCTGAGAAACTTAGAGGTTAATAGATAGTTGATTTTTTAAGTTTGATGATTTCTGTAGAGATGAAAATATATCTCTACAGAAATAGTTTGAAAGAAAGGTTTTGTTTGAGAAAGAATCAAAAACTAAGGTTGTAAATTAGGGAATAAATATTTTTCTAATCCTGATTTTTGGGTTGCTCATTCTGCTCTGATTTTTTATTTTTTGCAATTCCTCAATTTGGCATATCGAAATTAATATTCTGTATTATCCGAAATATTTTTTGAGAGCTGATTATACGGTTCTATTGCTTTATCGAAATTAATATTCTGTATTATCCGAAATATTTTTTGAGAGCTGATTATACGGTTCTATTGCTTTATCGAAATT
The DNA here is from genome assembly GCF_010672085.1 of Okeania sp. SIO3I5. Lineage (GTDB taxonomy): Bacteria > Cyanobacteriota > Cyanobacteriia > Cyanobacteriales > Microcoleaceae > Trichodesmium. Next base: position 9,816 of record NZ_JAAHHT010000019.1, on the reverse strand, counting down.
AATATTCTGTATTATCCGAAATATTTTTTGAGAGCTGATTCTGCTGTTCTATTACTTGATCGAAATTAACATTCTGTATTGTATCCGAAATATTTTTTGAGAGCTGATTCTGCTGTTCTATTACTTGATCGAAATTAATATTCTGCATTGTTTTTGCAAAATTTTTTGAGAGCTGATTCTGCTGCTCTATTACTTTATTGAAATTAATATTCTCCATTGTTTCTGCAAAATTTTTTGAGAGCTGACTCTGCTGTTCTATTACTTTAGATAATATAGTAGTGTCAGGCATATTAACTTTATCAGTAGATTCAGCATCAGCAATTTGATTAGTTTCTTCAATTGAACGAGGATTAATATCAAGCTGAAATTTCTCTTTAGCGCATTTCAGAAAATTCTCAGGAGTATACATCCAAAATTGTTGTTTAACGTTTTCTTGAAACTCACGTCTCAGTTCTATACGAGGAGAAATTATTTCACCATTTTTCTTATTCCACCAATCTGGTTTTTTCTCCCTAATAATAAAAATTATAGGTAGAGAATTTTCCTTGGCAAAATCTAAAATTTGTTTCCACAGGATAAAATCTCCGTACTTTTTGTTACCTTCCTTTTTTTTATCTTCAAAACCAGGAGGTATTAATTTATTAAACCTAGTCTCACCCTCCTTATATAATTTTTCTAAAGTTTCATCATCATAGGGTTTTCCTACCTTTGAATCAAACAGCGAGTCTATTTTTTCTAGAATTTTATCTTCATCAGCTTGAGGTAAATATAGCATTTCCCAAGCTAGTGAGGTACAGCTCTGGAGATCCCCCCTAACCCCCCTTGAGAAGGGGGGAACTGGAAGTCCCCCTTTTTAAGGGGGATTTAGGGGGATCATTAATGTACCTCACGCCTACTGAAAACTGCTATAATGATTCTTTTCTAGTATTTCGATTTTTTCTCTCAATACTTTTGTTACTTCGTCAACTGCATCAAAATAACTTTCCTGTTGATCAAACAGAACTTCTATTTCTGAAAAAACGATTCTTCCTACCTGTGAAATTCTACCTTTAAGACTATTAAAATTCTTTCGTTCTTTTTTCCAATCCTCAACTATTGATATAGCATTCTGAAAAGATTTTTTCTCGTCATTTATAATTTTCTCACGACGCTCAAAGAATTCATCTGCTACTTGATAAGGTAGCCATATTCTATCTTTGATATGTTCCAATATTCGGAAATAATCATCTGATGTAGAACTTGATACCCGATAGAAATCTAATAAAAAATTTGTATCGAAAACAAAAGTTGCTTTTTCCCATAATTCTGCAAAATCAGCTTCAGATAGGGGAAGTTTCCAAGAGAATAAATTTTTCATTTTTAATCAAATTTTTAGAACAAATTTTCACTGCATAATTGCGAAATGATTTGAGGCTCTTTTTGCCGAGTTTCAAACCTAAGTTATCGACTATTAAATTTAATATTTTGCTGCAAAATTATAGAGCAATCCTAAATAGGTTGTGACAAATTAAAAAGTAGATAAAAAAATTGAAAATCTTACCAAAAAATAAAGGTATAAAGCCTCTCATGTAACAAGGAGAAACAAAAAAAATTTCCTTTTATTCAATCTTACGGAGAGGTAATTATCAATTATCAATTATTGAACTGTTACCTGTTTCCTAAAAGCAACTAAATTTTTGACACGAGTAAAATAGGATTGCTATAGCTCATATTTTAACCAAAAAATATAATTTATTCTGCAAATAAATTATTTAGTTCTTCTTTGCATTTATCCTCAAACTTAGGTTGAGTAATTAAACCATTTTTCAATTCTGCAAAAACAGTCGATAAAATCTCATTTTGTTGCTTTAATTTCGACTCGAATTTAGTTTCAAATTCAGCTTCAGTAATTGAACCACCTTTCAATTCTCGACCTATATCTTTAAGAAAATTATTTTGTTTTTTCTTGAGGGAACGAAATAACCAAGGTGAAATAAATTCTGATTGAAATTCTTGCCATATTCCCCGCTGATTTATCTCAGCATCAGCTTCTGCCAAAAACAACATAATTGCAATTTCTCTAGGACATTCACTAATATAATCGTAATAAATTCTAGCCAAACCTTCTTGTACTAAAACGTGCTGAACAAAAGTACCATCTAGTAAATAAACCTCACCAAAACAACGAGGCGATCGCCCGGCTCGTTTTTCTTCTCCAGTAACTTTAACTTTGACTTGATTTCCACTTTTTTCAACTAATTCTTGGAGTCTATTTTTGCCTTTTTCTCCCCATTCAAATTGACTACGATATATTTGATTTTCATATTTACGATTCATTTTTTCTACTTTTGAATCTCCCCATCCTTTAGGAGTTTCTGGAGTATCAATATAAACAAAACGGACGGTCATTTCTGCATCAGAGTCATTAGCAACAACATTAAATGTGTCGGCATCTGATACTTTCTTAACGGTGTAAGTTTGAAGAGAATCAAAATATGATGGAGGAGGTAGTTGAACCTGACCTAGGTGAGTTAAAATATTGTTGATTATTTCTTTCATAAATCATTAAAAATTGCTAGCTATTTACCAATGGATAATCTTTTTAATTGATCATGAATTAGTTGACTAAACTTTTGACAAAAAGTAAACTATTTCTTTGAGATATAAAAAGGGTGAAAGTTTTTCAATAGTACAAAAATTTTCAACTCTCAATAATTATCAATTATCCATTATCCATCATAAATAATTAAAAATTGCTAGCTATTTACCAATGGATAATATTTTTAATTGGTCATGAATTAGTTAGCCAAGCTTTTGACAAAAAGTAAACTATTTCTTTGAGATATAAAAAGGGTGAAAGTTTTTCAATAGTAGAAAAATTTTCAACTCTAAATAATTATCAATTATCCATTATAAATAATTAAAAATTGCTAGCTATTTATTAATGGATAATATTTTTAATTGGTCATGAATTAGTTAGCCAAGCTTTTGACAAAAAGTAAACTATTTCTTTGAGATATAAAAAGGGTGAAAGTTTTTCAATAGTAGAAAAATTTTCAACTCTAAGTAATTATCAATTATCCATTATCAATTATCCATTATTTCCCCCTATTCCCTAAGATTCTGAATTTGGCTAATTAACCAAGCATATATCTGACTCCTACCTGTTGTTCGACATCGACGCAACGCTTCTTCAAGTAAACTAAAAGGTAATGGAGGTAAAACTTGTGATTTAGCGATCGCTCTACTTCCACCAGAGGCAATGGCAAAAGCAATTAGTTGAGCATAAACTACATTTACCACCCAATATTCACTACAGTTTAGTTTTTCATAGAGCATTCGCTTACTGCCAATATCATCAGCAAAAGATGTTTTGGCAATTTCAATTACTAGATCGGGAGGTGGATAAACATCTAGATCGACAATAGTTGTATCTGGGGGAATAGTTTCTGCATTTTCACCAATGTAGAATGCTAGGTCTGGTTGGGCTTCTCTTTCACCAATTTTTCGGAAAGAGCAGTTAGTAAGTCCTACTAAGGGAATACCTTTGATACCACTGAATAAAGCCACGGCATATCCGATAGAGAAATTATCATAAGAATGGTCGTAACCTTGAGGAGCCATTTCAATTCTTAGTTGTCCATTGTGATAATAGCATTTAGTCTCTTCTTGTTCCCGAAGAGTTTGGATGTACTCATCCCAAGTAGCTGTAACCCACACATCTGTTGATAATTTGGTTTGGAGGTTATTCATAGATTACCACACCTTATGAGTATCTTTATTATACTAATACTTTTAGGAATCGTACCAATATTTATAGTAATACAAATCTTCTTAAGTTGAGTAGGAGAGTAGGGGAGTAATTTTTTGCCTTGATCTGCCTAAAATGCTAACTTTTTGCAGCTCTGTGGACTGAAAAGCTTGAACTTTTTTAACCCAAAAAGGCTAAAATCTTTATCTGTCAATACCTTGATAGTTAATCGGCAAATCCTACTTAGGGTTTGCTGAATAAATCTGAAAGTAGTAGACTAATTCTTACCGCAGTACTAGCAAGCGATCGCCCCATACGCCGCATACCCAGAAACCCTAACCCACTCGCAGTATATTGTTACTTAGTATTATCAAAGTCTTGACTTATATTATCAAGGTCTTCACTGTTCCAACCTTCAATTAGATTGTCAGTTAATAGACCAGTTAATAGATTGGCAGACATATCAAATAAATCTAACTCTTTAGCAGCTTCATCGCTCAAGACAACGTAATTGTGACGATAAAACTTATCCGCAGACTCAAGAACACCTATTATTAACGATAAATTAACACCTGCACAAGCAAAGCTTGCAAGAATAGGAATCATCATTGGTCCTAGTTTTGCCGTTAATTTAGTAAGTACCTTAGATGTTGCTAAACTTAGTGCAAGACATCCAATTTTTGTACCTAGTTTCGTTCCTCCTTTAAGTATTCCTTTTTTTAGAATTAGTTTTCCTCCTAATTGACTAAATACTTTTACTGTAGTTTTAGCGCCAATTTTTGTTTCAACTTTTACTAGAACACAACTTGCTATGCTTTCAATATCAATCTTATAGGAAACATCAGTATCTCTAGCTATTGCTACTTGACCCTCTGAAACTGAATCGGTTGCTGTAGCTGCTCTTGCCCATATCATTAATATTAGCTTAATGTCATCAGGGACAGGATTTTTTTCTAATAGATGACCAATTCCCATGCAACCTATTCCAGCTACTTTACCACACCACATTAATTCGATCGCTATGCATAGTAAACCACTAACTACTCCTAGGCAACCTATTATTACACCAGAAATAATGACTAATGTTATGCATAATCCTTTCCAAACATTGATATTAAAGATATTAATAAACTTCAGGAGTTTCTTCATTTCTTCGTCATTAAGAGAAGGATTAAAAATAGTTTCTACACAGTTTTTTGCAATAAATTCATATCCTTTTTCTCCTGCTATTTTGATCTTTTCACGCAAATAGTCAATTGCTTCACGAGTTTCTTCTATTAATTTTTTTATGCTTTCGTTTTCTAGTGCTTTCTCAACAAGATGCAAGTAATCTCGTATTAAGTCATTAATATTATATTGGCTTGTCGTCATTTAATAAATCTCTATTTAGTCACTTAAGAAGGAATCCTTAATCCTTCATTTGCTATTCTATTAGCAAGTTGAGCTTCTGTCAAACCGAGGTGCCTGGTTAAGGTATAGCCTCCTTGTTTTAAATGCCCGATCATACTAACATCTACCTCCCACAAAGCCGGTTTATTGTACACTTTAAAGCAAGCGGATTTAATATTAGCAGTTAAGATAGCATCAGGTTTTATCATTTAATCGCAGTCAAAATATTACTCTTGAATTTTGACTTCAAAAAAAGGCTGTAAGATGTAATCAGATTTTCCCACTTAGTCACGGTCAAAATATTACTTTTGACTTTTAACATTCTTGAATTCTAAATTCTAAATTCTAAATTCTAAATTCTAAATTCCACCAATGTTTACCAATTTTTTCATCAAAAGACCAGTATTTGCCTCAGTGTGTTCTCTACTAATTATCCTAGTCGGATTAGTAGGTTATACTCAGTTACCAGTACAAGAATTTCCTACTATTGACCCCCCAGTAGTCAGCGTGCGAACTACCTACCCAGGAGCTAACCCAGAAGTAGTAGAAACAGAAGTAACAGAAATTCTAGAAGCAGAAATTAATGGCGTCGAAGGCGTCAAAACTCTGACATCCAGCACTAGGGAAGGTTCCAGTTCCATAAACGTTGAATTTGAACTGAGTCGCGATATAGAAGCAGCAGCTCAAGATGTTCGTAGTCGTGTCTCCCGCGCCATCAGAAGACTACCCGATGAAGTTGATGCACCAGTAGTTTCCAAAAGAAGTAGCGACGAAGAAAGAATTATTTGGTTTGCTTTAACTGGGGAAAAATATTCACCATTAGAACTAAGCAACTATGCAGATAAATTTGTCAAAAATGTCTTAGAAACTGTTGATGGGGTGGGTAGTGTTTTTATCGGTGGCGAACGTCGCTACGCCATGCGACTATGGTTAAATCCTAGAAAAATGGCAGCCCGAAATATTACCGCTCTGGATGTCGAACAAGCTCTCAGACGACAAAATGTAGAAATTCCCAGTGGTAGAATAGAAGGCAAATCTACAGAATATCCGATTCGTACAGTTGGGCGTTTGCAAACTCCCGAAGCTTATGAAAACCTGATTATCAGACGAAATGATGATACCTCTCTCACAAGATTAAGAGATATTGGTAGAGCAGAAATCGGAGCAGAGAGCGATCGCACAATTGCCCGTTACAATGGCAAACCAGCAATAGGTTTGGGAATTAGTAGAATTTCTGGGGCAAATATTATAGAAGTTGCCACAGGTGTCAAAACTAAGATGGAAGAATTATCTAAAGATTTTCCAGAGGGAATGGAATACAACATCAGCGTTGACTACTCAACATTTGTAGAAGTTGCTATAAAAGAAGTCTGGAAAAGTTTGCTATTAGCAATTTGTTTAGTTGTCTTAGTTATCTATGTATTTCTGAAAGATTGGCGAGCAACTCTTATCCCTACCATTACTATTCCTGTTTCCCTCATTGGTGCTTTTGGGGTAATGTTTTTCATGGGATTTTCGATCAACACTCTCACCCTATTTGCTCTGACACTTTCAACAGGTTTAGTAGTAGATGACGCGATTGTAGTCTTAGAAAATATTGTTCGATATATTCAAGAGGAAGGCAAAACTCCCATGCAAGCAGCAAAATTAGGAGTCCGGGAAGTCGTATTTGCCGTCATTGCCACAACCGTTGTCTTAATTGCCGTATTTTTACCCGTAGCATTTTCTGGTGGTAGTTCCGGACAAATATTTAATGAATTTGCTCTAACTATTGCCGTCTCAGTAGTATTTTCCACCTTTGTTGCTTTAACATTAGCGCCATCATTGTCAGGGCGAATTCTCAAAAAACAGGAACCAAAAAAACAAAGAAATTTTCTCTCCCGTATACTTGCCATTCCCCTAGACTTATTTGATTACGCTCTCACTCGCATCTCAGCAATATACGATCGCTCATTACGTCTGTTGATGGGAGTCAAACCATTAGTAATTTTAGGATTTGTCGTATCTTTTTGGGTAATAGTCTGGTTATTCCAACAATTGCCTCAAGGATTTTTGCCCACAGAAGACAGGGGACGGGTATTTGTCTCTGTAACTGCACCAGAAGGGGTAAGCGTTGAATATACTAACAATGCCATGCGACAAGTAGAAGATAAACTTGCTCAAGTGCCAGAAATGAGAGGTTATTTCAGTATTACCGGATTCGGTAGAGTCGCTCAAGCTAACCGAGCTTTTGCTTTCACTAACCTCAAACCTTGGTCAGAACGTAATAAACCCGAACAAGCACAACAAGAAGTTGTCAAACGGTTGTTTGGAGCATTTGCACCCATTACAGATGCACGAGTATTTCCAATTAATCCCGGTTCATTACCCGGTACAGGTCGTAGTCGTCCGGTGCAGTTTGTTTTAGAGGGAAATGATTTTCAAGAGTTAGCGCGAGTATCTCAAGAATTCAGTAATGAAGCACAACAGTTACCCCAACTAGGTAATATTGACACCGACTTGAAAATTAATAAACCTCAGATATCAGTCGAAATCAATCGTTCCCAAGCTGCTAATTTAGGGATATCGGTAGAAGATATTGCTCGGACATTACAAATTATGATGGGGGGAGAAGATATTACCAATTTTACCCAAGGAAATCAGCGCTATGATGTTATCGTGCGAGCTGAGAATGAGTTTCGGAATAATCTCCAAGATATTGAGGATCTATATGTGCGAACCGAGCAAGGGGAAATGATACCTTTGAGTAATGTGGTAACTGTGAAAACAAGCACAACTCCTCCTGAAATTAATCATTTTAACCGCTTTCGTTCGGCAACTATTGAAGGAAGTCCGGCACCAGGAGTTAGTTTAGGTGAGGCGTTGCAAGCGTTATACGATTTGGCAGATAGAATTTTGCCTGATACTATAGGTACAGATTTAAAGGGTCAGTCAGCACAGTTTCGAGATGCTGATAAAGCAACGGTATATATTTTTGGGTTGGCGTTGATTTTTATTTTCTTGACGTTGGCAGCTCAGTTTGAGAGTTATATCGATCCAGTTGTGATTTTGTTGGCAGTGCCGTTGTCATTGTTGGGTGCATTTGGAGCGTTGTGGTTAGCTCAGTTGGAGATTAATGTTTATAGTCGGATTGGGTTGATTATGTTAATTGGTTTGGCGACTAAGAATTCAATTTTGATTGTGGAATTTGCTAACCAATTGTTGGCAGAGGGAATGTCTATTACGAAGGCAGCAGTTGAGGCGTCGCGGTTACGTTTTCGTCCGATTTTGATGACTGCGTTTTCAACGATTTTTGGAGTAATGCCATTAGCATTTGCTTCTGGTGCGGGTGCTGCTAGTCGTGTTTCTATTGGGATGTCGGTTATGGGGGGAATGTTGGTGTCTACAATTTTGAGTTTGTATGTAGTGCCTGTTTTTTATGTAATGGCGAAAGGTTTGCAGTCGAATTTATTTGGTAAATCTGCTGAAGATTTGGCAGAAGGTTATGAAATGAATGGATCTTTTGAGGGGAATACTTATGTTAACGGTCATGGGAAAAGTAGTTGTAATGGTACGAAGCATGATAATAGCGTAGAAAAAGTTAGTCAGTAGTTATAGCGCTACTTGAATAGGGAATAGGGAACAGCGGATCTGGGAACAGTAGACTCTGAAAGGGTTTTTCTTATAGAACCCATTTGATATCTCTAGAAAAGAGGGAGTAGGGGAGCGCTCGTTTTGGCATTGTTCATTCATTGTCTGAGCTAGAATATTTACAACCCTATATTTTTTGAGTCCTGTACGGACTACACTCTCCACACCTCCCACACGAACCAACTTCCCACACCTCCCACACGAACCAACTTCCCAATCATAGATCCCAAATGGGTTCTATAGGGAAATGCTCCGCAAACAGGATTTATAACTGTCCTAACCTTTGCTTCTACTGCTATATATCATGTTCGGATAATCAGCAGACATCTCCAGAAAAGAGGGAACAGCGGATATGGGAACAGGAAGAAAGAATAGATAATTTCTGGATGATAATTGATTTGATTTTTCATTAGAAAAGAGGGAACAGCGGATCTGGGAACAGCGGATCTGGGAACAGCGGATCTGGGAACAGGAAGAAAGAATAGATAATTTCTGGATGATAATTGATTTGATTTTTCATTTTCACGCCTATGTCTATTGAACAACCTACTTATATAAAATCCGGTTATACAGTAATCGCATTTATTACTTCCTCAACTAAAATATGTTAAGCATGAATACGAATTTAAAAATTTATGCATTTTCATTTCCTTTCTTACTTCTTATATCATGTCCGGTTGAATAGTTATAAATAAAAATGGAGGAGTCAGGAAGTAGGGACGTTTAGCTAACGCACAACTCCGTTAACGCTGCGCGACATGTTTGCGGAGCATTCCGTTAGGAAAACGCATTAATGCTCAAGCAACGTCCGTACAGGAGTCAGGAGGGAATAAGAGGAAGTTTTAAGCTATAAAGAAGAGAAAGTTTTTTGATCACTAATTATCAGGACATGATATTACTCCTGTACGGGCGAACGGCCGTTCGCCCCTACGACTCCTTTTACTCCTAACTCCTAACTCCTAACTCCTAACTCCTAACTCCTAACTCCTAACTCCTCCCTAATTATTTATACTAATTATCAGGACATGATATTACTCCTGTACGGGCGAACGGCCGTTCGCCCCTAC
>NZ_JAAHHT010000189.1 GCF_010672085.1 Okeania sp. SIO3I5 | reverse complement strand
TTGGTTTTAGGGAACAGGGAACACTTAACTGGGAACAGGGAATAGGGAATAGGGAATAGGAAACAGGGAATAGGAAATAGGAACAAATAAAGATAGGTGTACCTCACGATTGCTGAGAAACGCTATATCATGTCCAGTATCTTTGTGTATAAAATTAAGCTGATAATGGGGAAAACCTTCTGCTCTGTGTCCCCCTACTCCCCTACTGCTTTACTCTCTCTCTATTTCTAAATATCCCTAATGGGTTCTATAAGTAGTATAAATAGCTGTAGATAATTGAAAAATTTTTTTTTAAAATGCTTAAACAAGTTCCTGTATTCTTTCTCACACAAAACAAGTCCATAATCATCATTAGATTCAGAGTATGTTGAAACAAGAATCATTTAAACCAGAAAATTTTTATATCCTTGCAGTTGATGATATTTCTACTAATCTAAAATTGTTAAGAGTAATCTTAGAACCCATAGGTTATAGTCTTACTTTTGCCAAGGGAGGCCATCAAGCTCTAGAAAGAATTAAGGTTTCAAAACCAGATTTAATTTTATTAGATTTAATGATGCCTGAAATGAATGGATTAGAAGTGTGTAAGCAATTAAAGAGTGACCCAGAATATACTAATATTCCAATTATTTTTCTCACTGCTAGTAATGAACAGGAACACATAGTCAATGCTTTTGAATTAGGAGCAGTTGATTATATTAATAAACCATTTAAAAAAGCTGAACTTTTGGCGAGAATTCGGAATCATTTACTCCTAAAACATACAATTGACGAATTAAAATCTACACAAATAGAGTTGCAAAATGTTTTAGTAGAAGTGCAAAAACTCGCCAATACTGACCCACTTACAGGAGTCTTAAATCGTCGTAGTTTGTTTGATTTTGCTCATCAAGAATTTAATCGTGTTAGTAGATATGGTCCGCCTTTTTCTATTTTATTAATGGATTTAGATAACTTCAAGAAAATTAACGATAACTACGGTCATCAAGTGGGAGATATAGCTCTATGTACAGTAGTTAAAAGTATTAAAAATGCTATTCGCAATGTTGATTTTTTAGGTCGATATGGTGGAGAAGAATTTATGGCTATTTTACCTGAAACTTTTGGAGAGGAAGCATTTATATTGGCAGAGCGAATTAGAAAAATGGTAGCTAGCAATATTATTAAAACTGACGTGGGAAATCTTCTATTAACTATTAGTATTGGAGTTAGTACATATTATACTAAAGATCGGAGTTTAGATGATATGATATCACGAGCAGATAAAGGAGTTTATCAAGCAAAGCAACAAGGAAGGAACAAGTGCTGTTTAATATAGTTATAGGGAATAGGGAACAGGGAATAGGAATAGGGTTACTCTAATCCCCATTAAATGCGTCAACTTCTGACTTCTGACTTCTGACTTCGTTAAGAATTGCCCCTAATCCTAATATTTACAAAATTATTTACTCAAACTGCTAGCATCAGAAAATGCTTTAATTAATGGTTCCCAAATTGGTCTTTGATTGGTTTGAGATTCGGTAGAAATAATACCAAATTTTATTTCTTTTATCTGAGCTAATGTCTGGGGTGATAAAGTTAGATTAGCTAATGAAATCCCCTGCTAATGATAGGGCAAATAGAGATGAATTTTTGATAAATTTGCGTCTTTCCATAGTCTTCCTTTTTGTGTGAATTGGAGTAGTTGTTTGTCTTCGGAAGTCAGAAGTCAGAAGTAATCTCTGACTAGGTTTGAGCATTTATAAATTTTCTAACCTATTTGTCTAATCCTGTAAAGATTAGGGGCAGGTTTTATCTAAATATTTTTGGTCAAAAACCTTTGACTTTAATTAGACCTATACCCCTAGTGCCACTACGCGGAAGTCAAAATTCAAAATTCATGCATTATTGATTAGTAAGGCTTAAGGGAAGCTAGTAAGCTGCAAATTGTTATTTCTGCCATCCTGCACTAGGACTTTTGAGACTTTTGATTGGAAAGTTAGCGATCGCTACTAATCGCTACTAAATAAATAATACAGCGCTTTTCAGTTGAGTAGACCACTAAATTCATGATCTTGGAGTCAGGAGTCAGGAGTCAGGAGTCAGGAGTTAGGAGTTAGGAGTCAGGAGTCAAGAGTTAGGAGTGAAGAGTAAGTATCATTGTGGTTTATTCATCATTAAACCGCTGTAAGCATGATCGGACATAATAGTAAATATTTTATATCCCAATATTTATATCATGTCCGGTTGAATATTTATAATTAGAAGCTCTCGTCGTATTGATCTAGCAATAACTACAAATATTGCTAGATCAATACTACAAACAAAAACTTTTTGTTTCGCTGCGCGACATGAAACACCTTAGTGGAAGGGAGTTCTATCACTAATTAGGGTTTGCTGAAAAAGTATGCATAGTAGGGGTAGGAGACAGGAGACAGGAGACAGGAGACAGGAGAAATAAGGATTTAGAGGAGGTAGGAGTAAGAATTGTCCCAAGATTGTTCTGCCCAACTCTCACCTAAAATACTAATTTTTTGAGCGTTTTAGACTGAAACAGGCACACTTTTTGGTTAAAAAAAAAGGCTAAAGTCTTTAGATATCAATGCTTTTAGGTTTAATCAGCAAGCCCTAATTATCCAAACATGATATTATTAGCCGTTACTTTATTTGTAGTTTGATATTGATTATTTGTAGTTTGATATTGACCAAAAAAGATCCTTTATTATAACACTAGAATCCAATTTTGTAGCTAATCAATTATTGACTTTACAAAACCTTCATAAAATTGATAGAAAAAATGAAGTTTTTGTAAATAAGCTCAGTCTTTAACTTTTTTTTAACCAAAACATAGGATTGATTTGTTTAGATTGATTAAGTAATTTAACCAGCTTTTAGCAGCTCTGGGTTTAAATCCCCGGTTTCTTTCTATAAACCGGAAGCTGCGCGGAGAGGTAACAGTCCCCTTCTAAACCTTTAGTCCTGAGTGCTAACTTGCTGAGTGCTGATTGCTTTTGTAAGTAGTTACCCTGGAGTGAGGCATCTTCTGAGCAATTCTGTCTCAGTTTTGTGTGTGACATTATTCATACATTAAAAAGAATCGCAGGTAATTTTTACACTTTTGTTAAAAATACATCCAATTAATTAGGAAATAGAAATGGCTACAACAACATTATCAGCAGGTGATATAGCTATTATTGGCTTTAACTATGATAACCCCGACGAATTTGCCTTCACCCCATTAGTAGATATTGGTGCAGGTACAGAAATTAATTTTACCGATAACGGTTGGCAAGCTGCAGGTACCTTCAGAGCGACTGAAGGCACTTTTACTTGGACAGCACCCACAGACATTACTGCCGGAACAATAATTAATCCTACTGTCAGTAGCATTTTATTCTCAGCTAGTGGCGACCAAATTATTGCTTATCAAGGAACTGACACCAACCCCACCTTTATTTATGCTCTCAACAGTGAAGGCAACCCCGGAATATGGCAGTCTGACTCTACCAGTTCCAATACATCCGCCCTACCCACAGGTTTAGTCAATGGCGAAACAGCAGTAGCTTTAAACGAAATTGACAATGCCATTTATACAGGTATTACTTCTGGGACTCAAGCAGAATTACTGGCAGCGATCGGCGATAATTCTAATTGGTCTGGCAGCAATAGCACCAGACAGACAATGCCAACAAACCCTTTCACTGTAAGTGGTAGCGGTGGAACCACCCCTTTAATCAGTGAATTCCAACCCAATCCCACAAGCACCGATCCTGCTCAGACAACCTTTGAACTCAGTGGCACACCAGGAGATGCTTTTGATGGCGTAATTGTCAGTATTGAAAGTGACTCTGGTAGTAGTGCAGGAAGAGTAGATCGTGTCGCATCAGTTTCAGGAACTTTCGATGCTAATGGTTTGTTAACTCTTGATATTCCTGATTTAGAAAACCCTTCATTTACGGTAGCGCTTTTATCTGAGTTTACAGGAAGTACCTCTACAGACATTGACACTGACAATGATGGAGTAGCAGATGACCTCTCAACCTTTGGTACAGTATTTGATGCAATTGGGGTACCTGATAATACAGGCGATCAAACATTCTTATATGGAACAGACCTCGGTGGAACAGACTTTGCCTATACAGGTGATGAACCCAGACTGATATTCCGGGATGCTAGTGTAGGAGACCTTTATGCCATTAACGATCCAGACAACGGTCAAGTTTTTGATGTTAATGGAACTGACGTAACTCCAGCGATTTTTGATACTGACCCCACCATTGGTACTGGTACCTTTGGAACTATCAATCCTAGCACTGGAACTACTGATAATGGTGGAGATCCCGATCCGACTCCTACTACTACTTTTATCCACGAAATTCAAGGTAGCAGTGACTCAAGTTCACTAGAGGGTCAAACAGTAACTATTGAAGCAGTTGTTGTGGGAGACTATCAGGATGGTGCTAGCGGAACTAACGGAGATTTGAACGGTTTCTTTCTTCAAGAAGAAGACGCTGATGCAGATGCCGATCCTTTAACTTCTGAAGGATTATTCATTTTTGATGGCAGCTCTCCTGCGGTAGATGTGAATATTGGAGACGTTGTTGAGGTTACAGGAACAGTAGATGAATTCTTTGGTTTGACTCAACTAACTAATGTCTCTGTTTCCATTCAAGGAACAGATACCTTACCAACTCCTGCTACTGTAAATTTCCCAGTGACTACAGTTGACGATCTAGAAGCTTTTGAGGGAATGGGAATCACAATTCCCGATACCCTATTTGTTACTGGATCTTTCAACTTAGACCGCTTCGGTGAAGTCATCCTATCTTCTGACGGCACCAGTAATGAACCAGGAACCGATGGTCGTCTCGAACAATTTACTGACTTCAATGCTCCAGACGTTGCAGGTTTTGCTGCTTATCAAGAAGCGATCGCTACCCGACGCATTCTGCTTGATGATGGTCAAACAGTTCAAAACCCCGATACAATTATTCATGGTCGTGGTGGCAACCCTCTCAGTTCTACCAATACTCTGCGGGGTGGCGATACTGTTGATAATTTATCCGGTGTTCTCAGCTTTGGTTTTGGCGAGTACCGCATTCAACCTGTTAACCCTGTAGATTTCCAAGCAACCAATCCTCGTCCAGTAACACCCGATCCTGTAGGCGGAGATTTGACGGTTGCTGGCTTAAATGTTCTCAATTTCTTCACTACTCTAGACGAAACTGGTAATCCTGGTAGCGGTCCTAATGGTCTTTCCCCTCGTGGTGCCGATAACCAAGCTGAGTTTGACCGTCAGGTTGAAAAGTTAGTGACAACTCTAGCAGAGATGGATGCAGATGTTGTTGGTTTGGTTGAGTTAGAGAACGAATTTGGTTCAGACCAAAATGGTGATGGTCAGTTTGCCATTGATACATTGGTTGATGAACTTAACAACCGAGTTGGTGCAGGTACTTATGCTTATGTCGATCCAGGCGTTCCTTTTGTGGAGACAGGGGATGCCATTTCTGTCGGCGCAATTTACAAAACTGACAGCGTTCAAGTTGCTCCCGGAACAACAGTAGAAATTCTCACAGATTCCGATTTGCCTGGTCTTGGTTTAAGTGGCACAGTATTTGATGGGGCGAGTACAAACCGCGCTCCGATGGCTGTCACTTTTGAAGAATTAGCTACAGGAGAGCGTTTTACCATATCTGTTAACCACTTCAAGTCTAAAGGTGGTACTGGTTCTGGAGATGATGCAGATATTGGTGACGGCCAAGGTAACTTCAATGGTACTCGTTTACGAGGTTCTCAAGCTCTAAATGCTTGGTTAAATACTGACCCTACTGGTAGTGGAGATAGTGACTTTTTGATTGTAGGTGACCTTAATGCTTACGCTCAGGAAGATCCAATTACATTTTTGGAGGCACAAGGTTACACTGATCTTGCACAACAATTTGTCGGTAATGACGCTTACTCTTTCACATTTGATGGGCAGTTAGGAACCCTTGATTATGCTTTAGCTAATTCTAGTTTGATAAATCAAGTAACAGGAGCAACAGAGTGGCACGTTAATGCTGACGAACCTGATGCTCTAGATTACAACCTTGATTTCGGACGCGATCCAAATTTGTTCAACGGTCAAGATCCATTCCGCAATTCCGACCACGATCCTATAATAGTTGGTTTGAATTTGCAAAGCTCCACTTCTCAAGCAACTTTTGGAGCAACTCCTGGAGCAGTAATTGACGGCACTTCTGGTGGGGAGACTTTGATTGGAACCGATGGTGACGACACTATTACTGGTTTCAGACGTGGAGATATTCTCACCGGTGGCGGTGGCAGTGATACATTTGTCTACACTAGCTTGCGAGATGGACGAGACACTATTACTGACTTTGAAGTTACTAGCGATAAAATTGACCTATCTCAGGTATTGAGTGTTGTTGGTTTTGAAGGTATCGATCCTATTGCTGACGGTTATGTTGACTTTGCCTCTACTTCCAATGGGACATATTTGAGAATAGATCCTGATGGTAGTGCTGGTATTGGTCGCCCTCGCACCTTGTTGTTAGTGTCAGATGTTGACCCTACGGAATTGAATAATTCAGACAATTTCATTTTTTAGTTAATTCAGGACTTACGCACAGACGCCATATATAGTAGGGGCGAATGGTATTCGCCCTCTAGGGATAGCGTATTATCTAATAATTTGCGTAAGTCCTGTAATTGAGATTTGAGCGATCGCTAACCTTGGGCGATCGCTCTTGATCTGAATCTTCAGACTATAGAAAAGAAACTCAAAGTTTAAGAGGACTAAAGCCATGCGAAACCCGGTTTCTACGAGAAATTGTTGTTTTTGACAATAAACATCTACGAGAAACCGGGTTTCTGGGTTCACATGGCTTTAGTCCTGTTTAAGTTATTTCAGTCAATTACTGGGTCTTAAATGTTTTTTTAGACATCAGTATTATCACTCTTGGCATTGCTAGTAAAGTTTTGTATAGTAGTGAAAAAGCAAGTAATTTTTCTGGCATAGTCCAGTTCAGAAGCTACAGGGTGTCTAACAACTTTGAAGAACAGAAACCGGGTTTATATTAGGTCTGACCATACTGGCGTGTCAAGCTTGAAAATGTGGGTTAAAAAACTTAACCCCCCAACCCCACAACTATCCCCCCTTGCCCCCCTTTGAAAGTCTATCCATTACTCACAACTCTTGAAACCCTTGTGGGAGGGTGGGGAAGAGGGGGAGGAGGGGGAGGAGGGGGAGGAACAATTCTGTGTAAAATTATCAAAAAAATGTATTTTTCAACACACTTTTCTCCCAAAAAAGCCTTTGATTCGCTTGCACATAACTTATCTATAATGCCCAAGTTTTATGTTAAGAAAGATGTGAGTAAGGCATAGCTTTGAAAGCGGGGAGAGGTCTTCGCTCGTTACTCGCTCCTAATATCAAATCCGGTAGTATCGGTATAATTCAAGACTGTAGGGGTTTGGTCTCCAAACCCTCCACCAACTAGGAGTTTTTACTCTTTTCTGATGGTAGAATTATATCACTTCCGTTGCCCAGCGGATTTGAGATAACCCACAATTTTAGTCTTGACACGGCAATACTAATATCTGTTTTGCGTAAACCCGGTTTCTTACAACTCCTTCAAGTTATCAAAAAAACAACAAACATTTGCTCCCTTTTACCAAAAACAACCATGACTAACATTTTTCAAAAGTTATCTTTCGTTGCTACAAGTGCAATTCTTGGCCTCACTGTAATTAATGCTAACCCTGTTAATGCTGCTTCAATTACTTATGATTTTGAAGTTAATAATTTAGACGGTTTTTTAGCTGGTGAAACATACTCTGGATTTTTGGAATTTGATGATTCTAATTTATTAGTTTCCCAATTCAGTTTCGATTTCGAGGGCGTTAACTACACTGAAGCTGATTTAATTGATCCAGAGGTACTTTTTGACGATCAATTCCTGGGATTAATTTCTGATGTTATAGATACAGATGTTGAGTTTTCTTTTTTAGAAGCTGTACCTGAAATTGATGAACCAGCAACTTTTATATACTTTATTGATGGACAAGAAGCAGGAGGAGATATCACATACACTTTGCGTCAAGAATCTCCAGTATCTACACCTGAACCAACTGCTGTTTTCAGTTTATTAGCTTTGGGTGCTGTAGGTAGCAGTGGTATTTTGAAGAAGAGAAAGTAAACATCATTATCAAAAAATGGAGCATTATTTTTGAATAAATATTTGAGATAAAATAGCGCACGATAATACGGGATGTTCCATGGAGCGTCCCGTATTATCCTACTCATAGGACAATAAAAATGGAAGACGATAATCGATTTTTTTCTGGCTGTGGCACATTTTTGGGAGTGTCATTTGCTCTTTTTATGCTCTACGCTGGTTTAAATTATTCGGGATTTTGCTTCGCGCAGATGCGCTATTTAAGTGATGAGGATAAATTTAGAAAAGTATTTGAGAGAGGTAATCAGCAAGATACTGTTTTCGTCAATAAGGGACAAAATTATGAAAATGGGGGACAACGTTACGAACGAATAAAATACGAAAGCTTTGAGCAGTTTATGGAGAGTAACCCCGACTGCTGCACTGTCCGTCCTTCTGGCATTGCTAGTCTTTGGTTACGCATCACAGGTATTCATAGTGGAGAAGTGACAGTTATGAATTATCCTGTTTACTATCTAGATGAAAATGGGGAAAGAAAATCGCGGGAATCAAAAAGAGGAATTATTCTGCAAAATTGTGGACAACTCTGGTATATTATGGAGCCATCTTCTTGAAGGAAACGTAATCTCAACTTGCGAATGGAGGCATCTTCTTGAAGCTTAATCTTAACTGAGAAACCTCATACAATGACAAATATTTGAACTAAGTTCAAATTGTAAATTTCTAGCCAATATACAATAGGAGCAATAAAATTATGGTGACAGGACCGATAGCACCGCTAGAACCGTTAGCAGTAAATGAAATAACAAATTGGTACTTGTACGGACAGGAAACAACTCCAACCAATCTGGCAGATGAAAGCTTGATTCGACCCGAACCACCCGATCCACTGCCATCTGATATTGATATTATTAAAATTCCAATTGATGCGACACAGTTTATGGATACTGTTGGAAGGTTTGCTATTGGGTCTCAGTTTGAGTTGGTACAAAGGTTTTTTTATGAAGATGGGGATACTCTGTTTGAGTTAGGACCTGAGGGTACTGTAATACCAGTAATACTAGAGTGGGAGGAATTTTATAAACCTGGAACTTATAAGAAAGCACAACTGGCAAGAGATGAGTTTAATATGGATTCTTTCGGCTGGACGATGCAACACCTTAACTGGCGAGATGAAACTGATGACTATGCAGAACGAACTTACCTTTACAACACGCAAGAATATAAGATTTCTGACGATGCACTATTTATTGTTGAAACTGACGGTACAAAGAGGATAGAAAATTTCGCCATTGAGCCCCGGGAAGTTGCAGAAGAGGACCCAGATAACCTTGATACAGATCGGGATAACTTCGATTTTGATGGGGGTAGCCCTTTAACTAATATTGGTAATGCAATTCTTAAACCAAACGTAGATCCCTCTGGAATTGGTCGAACAGTATATTTTGATTATGTTAATGAGGACTCAATTCCCGAAGTTACGTATGATCGCGAAGCCTATGACGCAGATGTTCTGACAAAACAATCATTTACTGAGGGTGCGAATTTGCTCAAGTTAAATGAGGACATAACTAAACTGACAGACGATTTATTTAATGATGGCGTGACTAGATTCCTAGATGACCAAAACCGACCAATTTTCTATGGTACGCAAGAAGCAGATTTCCTGGAAGCACCTCTTAATGCCCCAAAGCTTACGACGTCTTATGATGAAAACGGTATTCTTGTGATCGGTAGTATTGGAAATGATACATTAGAAAGTATTAAAGACAATTCTGAACTTCGAGGAGGGGATGGGAACGACAGACTCATTGGTAGGAGTGGTAATGGTGAGAATACTTTCATCGGTGGCAAGGGTAATGATGTCATAGGTGGTGGAATACCATTTTCACTAATACCAACAGATTTTTTCGGAGAAAACGAGATTTCCGTCTATGAAGGTCCAAGAGAAAAATACAATATTGAATTTCTGAGCGATGATGTAGTCAAGATAACTGACACAGTGGAAGACCGCGATGGTACAGATGAATTAATAAGGGTGGGATTTGCCAAATTTTTAGACCAAACGGTTCGCATTGGGCCAGGGCTAGATATCTCTTTCGTCATCGACAGAACTGGTAGCATGAGCGACGATATGCAGGCAGTTAAAGCTGCAGCTAGCCAAATCATTGATGAGATTTTTGATGAAGATCGCGGCTTACTTAACTCTCGGATATCCGTCGTTGGATATAATGACTCTGGCCCAACAACCTATCTCTCCTTCACCGAGCAACCAAAAATCGAAGACCGAAAAACTGCAGCCATCAATGCCATCAATAGCATTTCAATTAGTGGCGGTTATGAACCAGTGAATGGCGCTTTAATACACTCACTTAATGGCAGTGCAGGAGAATGGCGCGAGGAAGCGATCGCCCGACGCATCTTTCTATTTGGTGACGAACCTGCGGACGATCCCGAACTTCTATCTGAAGTGCTGGAGCTAGCATCCGATGTCGGGGTTTCCCGTTCTGCTAGCAGCCTTTCTGCGTCCTCAATAGCAAGTGATATTGAGACCAGCAGCGTTAATGAGAACTTGGCCGTCACCCGCTTTGCTTTACAAACCACAGAACCAGACGGCACTTCGACAACAGTTCCTGTGGAAATATTCACAATTATGATTGGCAGCAACTCTGCTGCTTCTAGAGATTTTCAAAACCTCGCTACTGAAACCGGAGGAGAATTTTTTAATCCTGCCAATGCGTCTGAAGTAGTAGATGCCATCCTCGCAGCGATAGGAACTCCTATTACTGAAGAGGAAATTCACACAATAGAAGGAACAAGTAGTCGGGATAATTTGATTGGTACCGATGGCGATGATACAATTACTGGTTTCAGACGTGGAGATACTCTCACTGGTGGCGATGGTGACGATATCTTTGTCTACACTAGCTTGCGAGATGGACGAGACACTATCACTGATTTTGAAGTTGGTAGGGATAAAATTGACTTAGTTGAAGTATTGGATGTTGTTGGTTTTGCAGGTGTTGACCCTATTGCTGATGGTTATGTTGGCTTTGCCTCTACTTCCAATAGCACATATTTGACTATCGATCCTGATGGGAGTGCTGGTACTGGAAGTCCTCGCTCTCTAGTGGAAGTTCAAGAAGTTACTGCCGCAGAACTCAATAATTCAGATAATTTCATCTTTAGCTAAAATAAAACAGCGATGTTTCTTCAAGATATCGCCCTGACTCTAAATATTATGTTTGGATAAAGGCGTTATAAAAATGTAGGGATGTTCTATAGAGCATCCCTATAATATGGGGCACAAGTAAAGTAGATTTAGTAAAAGATTTCAGAGACAAAAAATTATTACCTCACAAATTTTAAATTCAATACTAGAATTATAATAGAACTTTTTTGTCAACAAATTATTTTTCCACAAAGAGAGTTTTGTTTTATTTTGTATTGCTATAGTAGCATTAATTGTTATTTGCTTGTTTAGAATTCCAAAATAGGAGTTGATCGCAACTCAATTAAATTAATAAATCTTGATTATAATTCATTTCTTTTGATAATGGTTATTGAGATTTTTTAGGGAAAAAATCTAGTATTTTCCTTCTGAATTCTCAATTCCAAATTCCAAATTCTGAATTCTAAATTCTAAATTCTAAATTCTAAATTCTGTTATTCCAAGTCAAAAGTTTGCCAGTTAATGGGATACTTCCACACACCAAAGAAAACTCAATTTTCTCGCTGTTTCCATCACAGAAAAACAGAATTATTCCTCCCCATTTCTGACGTCTGACTTTTGACTTGTAACTCTCCTTAATAATTTATTGCATTAGCACGAGCAGCAGCAGCTTCATCAGGGTGAATATTCAAGCGAGTTAAATTTACTCGACCCTTAGCATCTATTTCTCGTACCTTAACAATAACCTCATCTCCAATTGCTAGTTCATCTTCTACCTTACCCACGCGATAATCTGCAATTTGGGATATATGAACCATTCCTTCTTTGCCTGCAAATACTTCCACAAAAGCACCAATAGGAATAATTCGAGTCACGCGACCAACATAAACATCTCCAGGATTGAGTTTCTTGGTCATCCCTTGGATAATATTGCACGCTTGTTTAGCTTTTTCACCATCCGCTGCTGCAATAGTTACGGTGCCATCATCATCAATATCAATTTTGACGCCGGTTTCCTCAGTAATACCTTTAATAGTCTTACCACCAGGTCCGATGACTAAACCGATCATTTCTGGGTCTATCTTGAAACTTAAGAGTCGCGGTGCATAAGGTGACATATCCGGACGAGGTTCATCAATCACACTCAGCATCTTCTCCAGAATATGCATCCGTGCTGGTTTAGCTTGATGAATAGCTTCAGCAATTACCTCTATAGGTAAACCTGTAATTTTCATATCCATTTGTAAAGCTGTAATCCCACTATCGGTACCAGCAACTTTGAAATCCATATCACCCAAAAAGTCTTCTATACCCTGAATATCTGTCAGAATCCGAACCTCCTCATCTTCTTTGATTAAACCCATAGCTGCTCCACTCACAGGTTTAGTAATAGGAACTCCAGCATCCATTAAACCTAGAGTAGAAGCACAAACGGAACCCATAGAAGTTGAACCATTTGAAGAAAGCACTTCTGAAACTACCCGAACCACATAAGGAAAAGCATCGCTTGTTGGTATGACTGGGTTCAATGCACGTTCTGCTAAAGCACCGTGACCAATTTCCCGACGACCAGGCGATCGTAATGGTTTAGTTTCTCCTACGGAAAAAGGAGGGAAATTGTAATGATGCAAATAACGTTTTTCATCTTGAGGATGTAAATCGTCTGCCAATTCTTGAGCATCACCAGGCGTTCCCAAAGTAACAGCAGACATTACCTGAGTCAAACCTCGATTAAATAGAGAACTACCATGAACCCTTGCTGGTAAAACTCCTACCCGACAAGACACAGGACGTACCTCATCCAATTTCCGACCATCAACTCGGATACCTTCGTCAATAATTTGTTTACGCATCAGCTTTTTAGTGACGCCCTTAAAAGTATTCCCTAACGCCATCTCGTCAGATTCAATCATTACCCTGACTGCTTCCTCTTCAGGAAGTTCAGCGATCGCTTCTGCTAGAGAATCTTTAATTACATCCAGTTTTTCATCCCGCTGACTTTTATCCAGATCGTATTCAGACAGAATCTGTTTAATAGATTCTGTAGAATTTTCCTGGATATAATTTTCTAAAGTGGAGTCCACTTCAGGAGGTTCCAACTCTGTCATTTCAATACCCATTTCAGCAATAATTTCTCGTTGAGCTTCAATGAGGTCACAAACTGCTTCATAACCAAAATCAATTGCTTCAATAATGTCTTGTTCTGGCAATTGATTTGCCCCTGCTTCTACCATTATTACTCCTTGGGGAGACCCAGCGACAACCAAATCTAAGTCGCCATTTTTAACTTCACGGTAAGTAGGATTAATGATAAAGTCATCTCCCACTAAACCTACTCGCACTGCAGCCATTGGGCCGTAAAATGGTAATTTGGCCAATAATACTGCCACTGAACTACCTGTTACAGCTAGCACGTCTGGTGGTACTTCCTCATCCATGGACAATGTTGTGGCCACAATTTGAATATCGTCCCGCAACCAACCAGGAAATAAGGGGCGTAGTGGCCTGTCAATTAAACGGCCAGTAAGTGTTACTTTTTCTGGAGGGCGACCTTCCCGGCGCAAAAAACCACCGGGAATTTTTCCTCCAGCGTAGAGTCTTTCTTCGTAGTCCACTAAAAGAGGTAGAAAGTCTATTCCTTCTCTACCCTTAGCTGTAGTAGCTGTGACTAAGACTGCTGTATCTCCTGACTCTATCATCACAGCGCCACCCGCTTGAGGCGCGAATAAACCAACCTTCAGTCGAATATCCCGTCCGTCAAAGGATATGGATTTGTCTATCTCTTCCATCCAGTTTTTTTTCCTTCTATATTCTCTTTAGGAAATCGTAGCATTCTTGATGGGGCAATTTTTAAGTCAGAAGTCAGAAGTCAGAAGTCAGAAGTTAATTTAGTGGGGTGCGTTGCTCACACAGATTACGGCACGGATGCACGGATTCGGAGTAGTCCAGTAGGATGTGTTAATGAAATGTAACGCACCGGAGTTTTTTGAAGTCAGAAGTCAGAAGTCTTTTGAAATCTAGTAGTTGGCTGACACTCCTTAAATGTTGTATTAGAAAAATTGTTGAATTTTGCCATGACAATAGTTATACAAAAAAGCCGATGATAAGTAGTTGATTTTTTCTTTCTCATGGGTGAAATATAGAGAAATAGTTGATTCATTGAAAATAGCAAACCCCCAGAGATTTATCACCGGGGGTTGCTTTTGTTGTAGCAGTCTGTCATATCAGAGCAAAAATTTCACTCACAGCGTTTTTATAGCATTATAATCAGTAATACTATAAAAGCAATTAATCCTAGAACTGCTCCTGACAAATCCTGTTTTCCTTCTTTATCTAAGATTTTATCTTCTAGACCTTTATAATCCATAACGTTCTCCTGATTTAATTAGGGTTTGCTGAAAAAGGTTGATTTAGGGAGATTGACAAAAGTTATTTTATGTAGTATTAGCATTTTTATAGTATGACAATTAGCATAACTACAATAGTAATAAGTGCTGCCAATACTCCTGACCAATGGAGTTTTCCTCCATCTCCTGTATCTTCTAGATTTGGTGGTAACATAATTTCCTCCTGATTTAATCACCTTAATAATTTCTTCAAGAAGAGTTTTTGTCTTTCCCAAATTCCAAAAGCACGGTTACCACCACTTAAACGTGTAGGGCTACTGGGGGGTTAAAGTTTGCAAATTTTGAGACACCCCGCCAGAGGGGATGAGTAGTGAAATTTTCCGACTATTGCGTATAGAGCAATAATAAATTCATTTTTGGAAGCACCACCTGAGAGGGGATGAGTAGTGAAATTTTCCGACTATTGCGTATAGAGCAATAATAAATTCATTTTTGGAAGCACCACCTGAGAGGAGATGAGTAGTGAAATTTTCCGACTATTGCGTATAGAGCAATAATAGATTCATTTCCTGAAGCACCACCTCAGAGGGATGAGTAGTGAAATTTTCCAACTCTCCTAATATCTCTAGGGCGTGTCATCAATTAAATATGAAAGTTCTATGTGGCAAGAGTTTTGAGCTTTTGGCCTTGAAAAACTCCTGACCCGAAAAACCTTGACTGACAAAGCTTGTAACTTCTAATTGATGACAGACCCTAGAATTTTACTGAAGATAAACCGCTATAATAATCCTACTTACCTTTCATCGCAAATGATGAAGTTTGCATCCAGTTATTTGAACTCGGATGCCGTTTTTCATTGTTAAATTTCATTATTGAAAGATTTACAGTAGAAAAAATTAGTAGTCAAAATATAACCTTTTTGATAGATATTTAAGATGGCAATTTTACATAGTTTTTGGCTGACAGAAAATCAACAAGCTAGTTCTTTATTTATTTGGGGAGAAACTTGGCGCAGAATTACAGAGGAGGATGCTGGTGAAACAGGAAAAATTACTAATAATCCTTATGCAATAACTTTAGATGAACTGTTAAAGTTATCTGAGGCAAATATCAATTTCTCTTTAAAAAAGCACAAAAAATCCATAACTAAAACTTTAGCTATCCCCACAAAATTATCAGAATCTAGCAAAAAAATATACCCGATTCACTCTGCCACAAATTTTTCAGAAATATCAGAAAATTTATATCTTTATCCATGGCAAATAGAAGGAATTTGTCTAGAACCTTTAGAAGCAATTAAATTTTTACAATCTATTCCTTTGGGAAAAATTACTGAATCTTTCATCGGAGCAGATTTAAAGTTTTGGTCTCACGTTGCGCGATGGAGTCTCGACTTATTAGCAAGATGTAAATTTTTACCCTCTATTGAACAAACATCAAATCAAGAATTTATTGCAACTTGGCAACCTTTACTTGATAGTTCTATAGACCAAACTAGGCTGCAAAATTTTACCTTACAAATGCCTCTTGTTTGTCGCACATATCACCTTGATTGGGAGTCACCTATTTCCTTAGAAAATCTACAAATAACTACCGAAAATAATTCCTCAAAATTACCAAAACTCCAATCGAGTCAAGAAATTATCCAAGATTTTTTGAAAAATATAATAGATACACAAATTAGACAACTATCAGCCGGGACTCCAACAGAAACCACCTCATTAAATCCGTCAATTAGACAATGGTTGAAATCCTTATTAGGAAAATCAAATTTAAAATTACCTGCTGCTAAAGAAACACAGCAAATTCAAATAATACTTGAGAATTGGAAATCGCCTCTACAGGAATATCAAGCTACAGAAAAGAGATTTATTACCTGTTTTCGTCTCTACTCACCATCCAATAATTCCAAACAATGGAAACTCGAATACTGTCTCCAAGCAGTCGATAACCCAGATTTTTTTGTTGATGCGAAAACTATTTGGGAAAATCCTGTGGCAAGTTTAAATTATCAAGGAAAAACAATTGAACTGCCTCAAGAAACTCTGCTCAAAGGCTTAGGTTTAGCATCAAGAATTTATCCAATTATTGAACCTAGTTTACAGGAAGCAACTCCCCAATATTGTCTACTAACTTCACAACAAGCTTATGAGTTTATTAAAAGTGGAAGTTGGCGGTTTTCTGACAGTGGATTGGGGGTAATTTTACCGCCTAGTTTGGCTAATCGAGAAGGATGGGCGTCTCGTTTAGGTTTGAGTATTCAGGCAACTGCTCCAAAAATGAAAAAAGCTGAAAGACTTGGGTTGAAAAGTCTTCTTAATTTCCAATGGGAATTATCTATTGGAGGTCAGAAATTAACTAAAGCTGAGTTTGACAAATTAGTAGCTAAAGATAGTCCTTTGGTAGAAATTAATGGGGAGTGGGTGGAATTACAACCTCAAGATGTCCGAGCAGCACAAAATTTCTTTGCTACTCGTAAAGATGAGATGGCTTTATCTTTGGAAGATGCTTTGCGGTTGGCGACTGGGGATACTCAGACTGTGGAAAAATTGCCCGTTGTTAATTTTGAAACTGGGGGAAAATTACAGGAACTTTTGGATACTTTGACAAATAATCGTTCGTTGGAGGAAATTCCTACACCTGAGAATTTTCGGGGAGAATTGCGGAATTATCAAGCACGAGGGGTTAGTTGGTTAACTTTTCTGGAACGTTGGGGTTTGGGTGCTTGTTTGGCGGACGACATGGGCCTCGGTAAATGTGTGTCGCCTGATACAGAATTATTTGTTAATAGTATGGTAATGCAGGCGGAGGAAATTTGGCAAGCTTATGCAGGTGAGGCCGAATTTGATGGGGAAGGGTTTTGGGCAAAACCGACTCGGGAATTATTGGTAAATTCTCTAGATGAGACAACAGGAAAAATTGTCCTTGCTCCGATCAAACGGTTATATCGGCAGCAGGTACGAGAAAAGTTACGCAGGGTTAGATTGAAAGATGGTAGTAGTATTACGATAACTCAGAGTCATAAATTATTTATTCGCGATAGTTGGAAAAATAATTTTCAGGTGGGAGATTATGTTTGTGTACCTGCAAAACTGGTGTGGGATGGAAAAGCAGAAGATAAAGATTTAGTCAAATTTATTGCTTGGCAAATAGCTGAAGGATGGGAAAGATTCGACTCTGGAATGTTCGGTATTTCTCAGAAGGGAAAAGAAGTTTTAGAAGATTTACTTGAGACTTTTCGCAGACTTGGAAAACGATATGACATTAAAATTAATTCTCCTAAAATTGTTCCTCATAGTAGTCAAAAAGATTGCTATGAAATTAGAGCGCATAGTGTAGAGTATCGAAAATTTTTGGAAGGAAAAGGATATAAGTGGGGGAAGCGATCGCCTGAAAAAATTATCCCACCATTTATTATGCAAGCTGACTTAGACAGCATTAGAATTTTTCTGAGCAACTATTTTGATGCAGAAGGTTCGGTAAGTAAAACTGTTAGAAATATCGAAATTTCTACAGCATCATCCCAACTTATTCAACAATTATCTGTTCTACTCAGACGCTTTGGAATTTGGATGAAAATTTCACCTAAACAAAAACGAGCTACCGATGGTACTGGAATTTTTCGTATCTATTATATTGGAACATTTAGCGGTAACTCAGCACGCCGTTTCTTACAAGAAATAGGATTTAATGACTCAGGAAAACAAGAAAAACTGAAGTCAATTTGTGAAAAAATTCCTAACTCAAACGTTGAAGGAATTCCTGCTTCCGATATAGTCGCCGAATTAGTCAAGAAAACTAAATTACCACTGCAACATTTAGGAATCCAGAATAAAGTTTATATCGACGGTTTTCCAGAATTTTCTCCTACTACCTTGGAAAAATTGATTAATAGTTTGGAGAGTATTAGTGAAGTTGTCGAAGAAGGATATGCTCCACAGAAATTTTCGCAACGAACGACTCGAACTCTCGACGGTTTTCCAGAATTTTCTCCTACTACCTTGGAAAAATTGATTAATAGTTTGGAGAGTATTAGTGAAGTTGTCGAAGAAGGATATGCTCCACAGAAATTTTCGCAACGAACGACTCGAACTTTCGACGGTTTTCCAGAATTTTCTCCTACTACCTTGGAAAAATTGATTAATAGTTTGGAG
>NZ_JAAHHT010000188.1 GCF_010672085.1 Okeania sp. SIO3I5 | reverse complement strand
TCGCGAATCGCCACTACTGACTTCTGACTTCTAACTTCGTTAACTATTGTCCAATAGTTAGGGCTGGTAGTTAGAATCTCAAAACTTTTGCCTGTAAAGGTTTCAGCTTTTTTATTTCAAAGATTAATGTTTTATTTATTTATTGGACAATAGTTACAGCAGTTTCCGCCCGTTGATGAAGTAAATATGCGGAGCAAGTGGGGCAGCTATATACTTTCATGCAACAAAGCCCATTGCTGAAATAAGGTATGAAATTCGTATCGGAGTAAGATTGATAGTAAGGAAAAAAGCTATGCGTGACTACTGACTATTGTAGGGGCAATTCGAGAATCGCCCCTACTAAAAATCATACAATCATTCAGCAACGCTGAAAATTTCAGTGTTAAAATTAATAATGCACACCTTATTCATAAAATTGTGAGGTTCTCCAATGTTGACTCTTTATCACACTCCAATATCTCCTAACTCCCGTCGCGTCTGGGTTACACTATTAGAAAAAGGACTTGAGTTTGAACTCGTAGAAGTCAAGCTCAGTGGAGAGCAATTTCAACCTGATTTTTTAGCAATTAATCCTTTTCACCACATTCCCGCTTTGGTAGATGATGGTTTTAATGTAATTGAATCTTTGGCAATTCTTGACTATTTAGAAGCTAAATATCCTACTCCCAATATGTTACCTAAAGAAGTCCGAGACCTAACAATTGTGCGGATGGTACAAATGGTAAGTGTTAATGAATTGTTGCCCTCTATTAATCCACTGGTGCAACGAATTTTAGATTTACCTGGAGAAGATCCAGAAAAAGTTGAGAAAGCAGAGAAGAAAATTGCAACAGTCCTGACATTTTTTGAGCAATTATTGGGCGATCGCCCTTATTTTGGTAGTGACAATTTAACTTTAGCTGATGTTGTTGCTGGTACTATCGTCCCCATATTGTCCTTGAGAGGTGGTATTTCTTTAGATAAATATCCTAAAGTTAGTGCTTGGAGCAGTCGCTTAATAGCTCGTCCAGCATGGCAAAATTCTCAGGCGACAGAAGAAGCATTTGCCGAATTTAGGTCTAATATGTTAGCCAGAATGCAGCAAAACTAAAGCTCGTAGTAGCGTGTCTAGACTAAAATTGTGGGTATTTGAGCAAGCACCTAGAATACCTCTCCCCGGACCCCTCTCCTCCTTTTCATATCAAATCCGCTCGCGAAAGGAGTGATAGAATTCTACCATCAGAAAAGAGTGAAAACTCCTAGTTAGTTGAGGGTTTGGAGACCAAACCCCTACAGTCTTGAATTCTACCGATACTACGGGATTTGATATCAGAGGGGAGAAATACTCCCCCTTCCCTTGTAGGGAAGGGGGTTGGGGGGTTAGGTTTTTTTAACTCAGATTTTCGGCGTTGCTGAATTAAGGTATGATTATAAATCAGCAACGCCGTTATTTCAATGCTTGCGAGGATTTCGGGCAAAAAAGGTGACAATCAAAATTAAAATTGCCAATATCAAACAACCATAAAGACCTGGTTGATAAGAACCTAATTTATCTTTAAATATAGCCAAAAACGAAGGTCCTATTGCACTTGCTATAACTAGAATCATCATTTGAAAACCAGAAATAGAACCCAAATAAGCTCTACCAAAAAAACGCGGTAAAGGTACTGCGGATAAAGTACCAAAACATCCCCCACTAATACCAAATCCTACAATAGTTAAAACCCGAAATAAAGGCTCGCCAAAATTAGTAATAGAAGCAACACCTATTATCTGACCTAACATCATTACCATAAATAAATATTTGAGAGGAACTCGGTCCGCTGCTATTCCCATCAAATAACCAACAACAGTAGATATAACTGCCTTAGGTAAAAATATACTTACTGCTTGCATTTGCGATAATTCAGCTTCTGCACCAATATCAACGATATGGAAGGTAATACCTGTAAATATCAACGCTTGTGAAGATAAAACTAATGTCACCACCCAAAACATAATTGTGCGTAGTGCTTCGGCGCGGGTAAAATCTGCCAAATTATTATCGGATGCAGGTTTTGTCTCAAAGGAGGTTTGAGTGTATTTTTTTCCATCCATTAATAAACTGCATTCCTCTGGGTTATCGCGATAAAAAAACCATCCGATTAACCCCATACCAATACTAACAACTGCTGCCATCGCTAACCAAGTATTTCGCCAACCTAAAATATCGATCGATGAACTCATAGTTAGGGGTGCAATAGAAAAACCAAAACCTATGAATACACCTGATATCCCAGATACAAAACCACGGCGACGATCAAACCATTTACCCAGGGTTGTGCGACTTGTCATAGTTAATATACCTTGACCAGACAAACGCAGACAGATAAAACCTAATACCAATATTACTAAGGCAATAGTTGAATAGGGAATTATGGGAAATGTGTTATTGATGATGGTAGCTAGGCGATCGCTAAAACTCAGATAACATAGTGTTAAACCTAAAAATATTGATGCACAAACAACCGTCACTCTTGCCCCAAAGCGATCGAGCAAGACTCCGCCATAAGGCAATAGTAAACCACTGGTTAAAGTACCGATAAAATAGGCATTGCTCAATTGTAACCGTGACAAACCAGTAGCAGCTAGTAAATAGTTAGTAAAAGCACTCACCCCAATAGTTTGACCAGGGGTACTCATTATTACCCCAACGGTACAAACAATTAAAATTATCCAACCATAGAAAAACGGAAAATTTTTCGGAGCAAAAGGATAATTAGGATCTAACAGATTTTTGGAAGTAATTTTTAACATAATTATGATTTTTACCAAGCAAAGAGGGTATAAATTAATATGAAATACG
This sequence comes from Okeania sp. SIO3I5, assembly GCF_010672085.1. Lineage (GTDB taxonomy): Bacteria > Cyanobacteriota > Cyanobacteriia > Cyanobacteriales > Microcoleaceae > Trichodesmium. The sequence continues at coordinate 16,282 of NZ_JAAHHT010000188.1, read as the reverse complement.
TTAATATTTGCTACGAAAGATTAATAGGGAGATGGGTTCAGCAATTATTAATTATTAATTATCTAAAGCCTTGTCATATCAAATCCGCTGGCTTCGGAGTGATATAATTCTACCATCAGTATTGGTTAAAACTCCTAGTTAGTCGAGGGTTTGGAGACCAAACCCCTACAGTCTTGAATTCTACCGATACTACCGGATTTGATATCACACTCTAATTATTGCTTTGAGTATAGATGATACTCATTATAATTTTCCATTATTTTTTCTCTTCCTGAAAATGAGCAAGGGTTTTTAAATTTTGACAGAATTTACACAATACACAAGTATAATAGTATCCTTGTATGATATTATTTTGTCATAGTTATCAATAACCAGTAATATAGCATTTCTCAGCAATCGTGAGGTACACCTATCTTAATTTTTTCCTATTCCCTATTCCCTATTCCCTATTCCCTGTTCCCTGTTCCCTGTTCCCTAAAACCAACGAATTTTGTACCTCACGCTTCTTGGGAATTGCTATATATAAATTGTCTGTCAAATTTAATATATATTGTTGAGCGTGTTAAACCACCAAAAAACTATTTCCAAATTATCAAGTATCAAAAGAGCGATCGCTCCAATAACCTTGGCTATTTTAGTAAGCTTTATATTCGACTGGCTAAACTTTCCTGTAGCTTGGTTACTCGGTCCAATGATTGCGGGAATTATCTATGCAATTATCAAAGGTAGTCCTCAAAAATTACCCAGAATTATAATTATGCTGGGCAAAGCAATAATTGGTATTGCTACAGCATTTCGCTTTTCCTCGGGAACAATTAGTCTAATCAGCACTTATGCTATTCCTGTAGTTGGGTGTATTCTGATTACTGCTCTGTTGAGTATGTGCAAAGGCTATCTGTTGTCACTATGGGGTGGAGTTAGTCGCTCTACAGGTTTTTTGGCATCTATTCCTGGCACTGCTCCTGCTATTGTGTCGATGAGCAAAGAATTAGGTGCAGACGCTATTGCTGTTGCCATCCTCCAGTATTTGCGACTGCTATTAGTGGTATTTATCGTACCTACTGCTACTATTTTTATGTTTCCAGCTATTGACCAGACTCAGAACACAACCTTGTTGTTGACATCAGGTAAAACAAGCATACCCATGTTCTGGAATTTATTGCTAATAGCAGGATGCTGCGCTTTAGGAATTTGGGGAGGAAAAAAATTGCGCTTGCCTTCTTCTGTTTTCTTCGGTAGCTTTATAGTTGGGTTAAATACTTTGTGGGCAATGCCATTCCAATTACAAGTTCCACAATGGTTATTTACTGTCGGGTTGTTGCTAGTAGGAATTTCTATAGGGGTTGAATTTGATTGGAAAAATGCGCGTCAATTGTGGAAAGCTATTTTAATTGAGGTTGGGCTAGTAATAGGGTTAATTATCGGTTGTTTTGGAGTAGGTTATAAGTTTCATCTCCTGACTGAGGTGGATTTAATTACTTCTGTATTAAGTTTCACACCAGGGGGGTTGCAAGCGATGATTGCGACTGTTAATGAGTTAGGTGGTGATGTAGGTTTAGTCTTAGCAATTCAACTAACTCGAATGTTAACTATTATTTTAATCGGTCCTGGGTTGACAACTTTGATAGTTAAGAGAATGAAACGTACTAATATTGTGTGATAATAGCAAAATAGACATCTCCAGAAAAGAGGGAAGAGGGAGCAGGAGCGAAAAAAGTCTATCCTAGCCCCCCTGAAACTTGTTGGATTAGTAAAGAGATTGGCAAAATTAAGCCAACGGCCATTTCGACATACCGCAATGCCCAAGGGGTGCCGGCGACAATGGTCTATAGGTTTGACCATGAGCGGCTCGGCGGTAAAACTTTTCGCTAGCTACGTGCCGTCAAGGGCGACTTACCTCAAGAACCATAACGCTCAAAAGGTGCCTAGGAGGCACCCTATAATACTGCGATGTCTCTTATTTATCTCATATCCAATTCGGAGTCTTTCATACAAGCTTGTATCACTTTTTTATCAAATTTTTCAAGTTCCCCTATGTGCCCTGCCCAGTATTTATATAGTCTCATTTTCAACCCTATAAATTTTTTGAGTTGATCAGACTCCTCCGGCGTTTCTGTTTGAAACGCTTTTTCGCCCTCCGAATCTTCATAAACTATTAAGTGTCGGTTACTAGATGATTCCTCGTATTGTTTTAATATTTTAGCTATATCACTTCCTGAGCTTGCACTCTTCATTGCCTCTGTTTGTAACGTTGTGTAAAATCCAGGAGCGTATTCTCCATAATCATTTGTATTCAGTGCAAGCGCACATTCAAGAATAGTATGATGGTATCCCGAAACGATGGCAGCAATAGGTAAAAGTAACACGTTAGGGTTTGTGTCATTTTGTTTTGTTGCGTATTGCTGTAATGTGTCTTTAACCTGTTTTGTCGCTTTATCTCCTAACAGCGTTTTTATTTGCTGATTGAAGTTATACACTCCTACGAACTTTTTGTTAACCATAGATTGTAAAGAATTTAACACTTCTTCTGTTTTTTCAAATGGTTTTTTTTCTTTCATTTTGTCGAAAGAATTTTGGTTTAATGAGAAACCTATATACAATAAATTGCTTAACGTTTCAATTGCCCAGATCGAATCAGCTGTAGTTCCTGAAATATCCGCACCTTCAGGAAGCGCAAAAATTTTATCAATACCTCGAACCACACTCCCTGGTAGAAGTTTGTTTATTGAGATACCCGTTTTCTCATTTTCTTTTAACCCTAACACATCTGCTATTTGTTTCACTGTATCATTCTTTAAATCTATTGCAACACCGGTATACTCTCGTTTCCTATTTTCTTCACCATAGGCTGTTATGCCCCATTCTGTGGCTCTATACGCAGCTCGTAATCCGCAAAACTCTCCAAAATCAATTAAAAAATCTTTCTCTGGTGTTACTATCTTCAACCCAAATCCTTTAGTTAAGTTAGTATTCGGCTTAGCCGGATCTTTGTATACAGCCTCGCATATACCCGCAAAAAGACGAATAATTTCACCACAATCTTGAATGGAGAGTGTGTCGGTTAACAACTTGTTGATTGTTGGTTTTACAACATCTTTTATTATATCGTTTTCCTGAAATTCTGCACCCTCCTTTCCCCAAATCTTAAGTGGGTGTTCCTTTTTATAGACGGCTACACAGGCTTCTTTTATTTTTACAGCCTTGGGGTCTGTCGATATAATATCATTGAGATCCCTAAGCAAAAATAATGCGCTTTTCGTTATGCCTTGCGTGACTTTGTAGAGACTCGAGTTTGTATCAGAAAAAATCTTCCTAATGTCTTTGGCAAGTTTAAACTCATTAACAATATTTGTTGTCCTATAAACTACTACGTCGTTAGAATTACTTATTTCTTTCATTGCTTTTTCCTCTTTTAGGAATAATTTGTACTATTAATAGAGCTATAACTTGGAGGTATTATGCCCATTTGATGGTATATAACTCTGCCAGATTTTTTGGCCTTGTTTTATTTCCTCCGGTTTGTTCTGTCTTGGCGGAAATATAACGTTTGTGCAACGGGGGCAATGAGCCATTTAAAATCTCTGAAACCCTTATTATTTTGTTCCATGACAAGGTGATTGCTGAAACCTATACAAAACAGGAGTTTCAATCGGTAATTACCCCTCATTGTCCCTACCTTGTATTTACGCTTACAGGAAAGGGTAATGAGTTACAAATATTGATTGGCATAAGGAACACCTCCATGTTTTTGATTTGCTCTTATTAATTAGACGTTTGAGGAAGCAAATTTCTGAATTATTTTTTTTGCCTAAAATTTAGAGAAACTTTACCTAGATGTTGTATGCTCAGGAAAAGCAACTTCTGATGTCAGATAAAATCCGCTTGCAATGGAAGTGTTATAAGAAACCGGGTTTGTGGAAAGTAGATGTTAGTCTGGTGGGCCATTAAATACCAACCCGGTTTCTCTGCTTTTTTATAGCGATACTACCGGATTTGATGTCACTGTCTCATTAAGGACATTTCCTATCAACTACTCTGTTACAGCCAGTAAAAAGAATTTTCATCTTACTGGCTACCCAACCCCGATCAAATCCGCTTCCTTCTGAGGGGCGATTTCCTGCGGAATGCGGAGCAAATGCGAATCGCCCGTACAGAAGAAACTGGGTTTGTGGGAGGTTAATGTGAGTGTAGCTAAATTAAGCACTAATTCCGTAACTAATAAAATTCACAAGACGCTGCACAAGTTTATCGATATCTTCAACAGAATTATCCTCACTCAATATTTCTGATTGTTCCATTTGATTCAAAGTGCGCACTAGCATCGCAACTACTAAATCAAGTTTCCATTTTAATTCTGTAGGAGAGCGATCGGGTAGGACTTTTGTCAGTATGTATAAAAATCTTTGTTGACTGTTTCTAAATTCTTGGTCTGCTAGTTTCTGAATTGGGTCGGGTTCAGCACGACAACGCCCCATAAACTGTGCATGAATTCGACATTCCTCCGATCGCTGTTGAAGCATCTGTAGGGGAGGGGTGACAAAAGCTGTGAAAATTTCTGGTACTGAAGGAAGGTTGTCTGACTCTTCTAGAATTGTCAGTTGTCTTAGTTGTTCTTCGACGATGGGTTGTGCTACTCGTCGGACTACTGCGCTAAATAGTTCTTCTTTTGAACCAAAATGATAATGAATGGCGGCCAAATTTACATCCGCTTCTCGAATTATAGCTCTTAGTGAAGTTCCTGCAAAACCTAGAGAGGCAAACAGTTTTTCGGCAGCATTAAGAATTTGCTCCTTTGTGTCAATAGTTGAGTTTTTACCCATTCAATCTTATGTTTGTTTTCCAGAATATGCAGCTTTATTTGACAGGACTTACGTAGGCAAACCCAGAAACCCAGTTTTGTCCTAAGATGTCTATTGTTAAAAACAATGATTTATCCTAGAAACCTGGTTTCTTTGCATAAGTGCTATTCGATTTAATCATCTATATAGCTACTCTTGCAATTATATCAAACGTATGTTTTAATTTTAATATATCAAACGACTGTTTTAAAAGTCCACTTAATATTTCATGTTAACAAAAAACTAGCTATGTAGAATTCAGTAGGGGCTTGCTGGCCATTCGCCCGTACATTCTGACTTTGACTAAATTTGAGAGTTTAATAATGTCTGGGCTACTAATGCAAACTGCTATATAGAATTTAGAATTTAGTAGGGGCTTGCTGGCCATTCGCCCGTACATTCTGACTTTGACTAAATTTGAGAGTTTGATTGAGTAAACCTCTTGCCAAGTTTTTAATTAAACCAACTCAAGATATAGAATCAATAATTGGTGGTGGTGCTGAGGAATGGTAGAGAGAGTGTGGGAAGTGTGGGAGGTGTGGGAGGTGTGGGGAGTGTGGGAGGTGTGGGATATATTAAAAAATATATATTTTTACCATTACAATGCAGGACTACCCAATAATTTTATCCCCCCTATTCCCTATTCCCTGACTTCTGCAAGAAGTCTAGTATATTTCAGTCCTTTTTTAGATTTATTTGGCAAATAATCTTTAAACTACAAACCAATGACAGAAAAAAAATTGTTAGACTCTAAACCTTATGAAACAAATGGTAAAGTGCAAATCTTAACTGATGAGATAGAAACTTTACCAATTCAATCTGAGACTTTCAACTTCAAACCGAAAAGCAAAGAAAAGAAATGGATTGGGGTTACCCTCCTAGTAATTATTTTAGCAATAACTTTTGGCAGTCTAAAATTTCTCCAGAATCAAAAAAGTTCTACTAAAGCAACCTCAGAAAGTTATCTTCCCAATATCCTATCTGTTGAAGCTATCCCCATAAAATTAGTCAACTCCTACTCAGTTTCTCAAAGTTATACAGGAATTGTAGAAGCAAAAAGAACCAGTGAAGTTGGCTTCGAGCAATCAGGTTTACTCACATCTATATTAGTAGAAGAAGGAGAAAAAGTAGCAAAAGGAGAAGCGATCGCTCAACTAGACACCAGTCAAATAAGAGCGCAAAAGGCAGTATTAAGAGCGCAGAAAGAAAGAGCGCTCGCCACCCTCAAAGAACTGCAAAGGGGACCGAGACAAGAAGTGATTGCAGCGACTCGTGCATCCCTAGCTCAAGAACAAGCCAGATTACAAGAACTGCAAAGGGGACCGAGGCAAGAAGTAATTGCAGCGACTCGTGCATCTCTAGCTCAAGAACAAGCTAGATTACAGGAACTGCAAAGGGGGCCGAGGCAAGAAGTAATTGCAGCGACTCGTGCATCTCTAGCTCAAGAACAAGCTAGATTACAAGAACTGGAAACAGGAACCCGCAGCGAAGATATTGAAGCAGCTCGTTCGGCACTATTAGACTTAGACGAACAAGTAGAATTAGCTCAACTTCGAGAAAAAAGACGTGAAGAACTTTATAAAGAAGGAGCAATTTCTCAAGAACAACTTGATGAAGCTTCTACTGAGACTGATACTCTCAATGCTAGACTTGAGAGAGCGCGGAGTGAACTGGAAAAACTAGAAACCGGAACTCGCATCGAACAGATAGAAGCTCAAAAAGCTAGAGTCCGTCAGGTGCAAAGTCAGTTAGATGAACTTATTGCCGGAACTCGCATCGAACAAATAGAAGCTCAAAAAGCTAGAGTCCGTCAGGTGCAAAGTCAGTTAGATGAACTTATTGCCGGAACTCGCATTGAACAAATAGAAGCTCAACGAGCTAGAGTCCGTCAGGCGCAAAGTCAGTTAGATGAACTTATTGCCGGAACTCGCATCGAACAGATAGAAGCTCAAAAAGCAGAAGTTAAACGTTTCGAGGCACAAATTTCTGAAATTGATGTTGTTCTGAGAAAGAGTGTTCTTTATGCTCCTTTTTCTGGTACTATTTCTGTTCGCCATTTAGATGAGGGAGTTGTGGTTAATGCAGCTCAAGCTGTTGTGCGTTTAGTCGAGGATGGTGAAAGGAAAGTTCGGGTTGGGGTGCCGCCGACTCAAGCTAGTCGTTTGAGAGTAGGTAGTTTGCAGAAAGTGAGGGTGAGAGAAAAAACCTATAGTGCCAAAGTGCTGTCGATTTTACCAGAGGTAGATTCTATGACTAGGACTCGATCTGTGATTTTAGAATTACCGCAAGCGATCGCTCCGGGTACTGTTGTTCGACTGGAACTCAATAATACTGAAAATGTGACAGGATATTGGTTGCCGACTTCTGCTTTGGTTTGGGGAGAGCGGGGGTTGTTGGCTTGTTTTGCTCTTGTATCTCCCCAGAAGTCAGATTTGGATTTACCTCTGGGAACTTATCAGACTGAAAAAAGAATGGTTGAAGTTTTGCATACGGAGGGCGATCGGAGTCTGGTGCGGGGAGTATTAAAACCGGGAGATTTGGTTGTGACAACTGGAACTAATCAATTAGTTCCTGGGCAGTTTGTGAAGTCAGAAGTTAGAACTCAGAAGTCAAATTAATTCAAAATTATAATTTCTGCCTAAAGTCAGAGGCTTGAAATCAGGAAAATATTTTTGATTTTTTCGTTCTAAAGAATGAGGCTTGAATCCTTAATTAAACAATTATTGAAATTAAGGAATAAATCAAAATTTTTGAACTTTGAATTTTTAATTTTGAATTCAAAAAATAGTCGGAAGTAATCCATGACTGAGTTTGAGTATTTAGGAATCTTCTAAGCTTTACCTTGCCTGTTATAATATTAAATTTAAAAACGTTTTATAGCAGGATTAACAATTAGTGGAAAAAATCCTGCAAAAATTTATTTGTAATACTATTTCACTAAATGCCTATTATACATAAAGCTACCATCCTATAAATCTACAGTAAATCTACAGGAAAATATATGTGACATATCTAAGGTAAAATGGTATAAGCATAGTAGTTAATTAGGACTGATTATGACAAAGCAATATTCTCTAGGATTCATTAGTCACTCTCAATTTGAGAAAGAGATGCGGTCCCCAATATGGTGGGAACATTTAACAACAGAAAAACGAAATCATCCCTTAATTAAGGAATACATTTTTGAACAGGAATTTGGGTCTCATACATTCCTAGAATCAGCAGATACTCATTTGATTCGATTAGGTTGTAAGGTATTAGATAGAATCAGTCTACTTAACTTGAGTGACATAGTTGTTTCTCTCAAGCCAAAAGATGAATGGGAATATATGCAACCAGGGAGTACATTAATTGGTTGGTTTAATCATCTTCAACTTCCTCCTGAAAATTTGACAAATATTACAAATATAAAGTTTTTAGACCTTGAAAATCTATATATCCACGCTGAAGGAAGACAGCAAAAAATACTCTACAGAAATGCTTATGTTGCTGGCGAATGTGGGGTTGCTCAAACACTTGCAGAGCTACAAAAGCTCGATCCTTATTCCCCAGCCATTGCCCAATCAGGACGACTAGCAGTAGTTCTAGGTTATGGTAACATGGGCAGAGGTGCTACTGTAGAGCTGCTTTCACAGGGTGTTGAAAGGGTTGTAGTTTTCAGTCAGCGTCAGCCTGTTGTTGTTGAGGATAAGTTGCCAGGGGTTGAATACCGACAGATGGAATATAGTTTTGGTAATACTTATGAACTGTTTTCTGAAGGCTCAAGGCGACCCTTAATAGATGGCATTTTGGCTGAAGCAGACATTATCGTTAACACCACGATTCCTTCTCAACTTCAACAAAAATGGACATTTATTCCTGAAAATAGCTTCCATCAGCTAAAACCAAACATGGCATTTATTGATCCCGTGCATAAATGTGGTCATGGAGCTGATTTTACTCATGTTACTGAACTTGAAGAACCAGTTAAGCTCATCCGTAAAGCCAATCATTCTATATGGTACAACGGCTGTAATGCTATGCCAAGCTACCGCCCTGCTTATGCTTCTTATACTATTTCCCAAGGTCTACTCGATCATTTAGATAGTCTATTGGCAGCCGTTACAGGAGACAGAAAAGTTTTTTCTATGAGTAAATCAGTAGTTAGTGATTAATATGGAATTTTTAGCCCAGTACAAGAATTTTATTAACAGTTCAATTACTGTTAAAACTCAGACATTTTTTACATCCTATTCTGGAAAAATTTGTCTGTTATTGTTAGGATTAATTGCCGTTTCATTTTCATCCATTTTCATTCACTTGGGAGAACAGGATCTCAACCCAAGTTCGGTAGTTTTCAGTCGATTTTGGATTACAACAGTTATTTACGGAGGATGGATTGGATTTAGATATTTTCGTGATTCTAACCAAGAGCTAGATCCTGAAAATAGTATCTATTCAACTGAGCAACTTGGTCAAAATTCATTGACTCAAAATTTTACCTGGAGTCGGGATATCATAATCATAGGAATTTTCCTCGGATTTTGTTTTTGTGCTAATCAAGTAATTTGGTCTTGGTCTTTAGAGCATACGAGTATTGCCAACTCTACAATTTTGCACAACTTGACTCCAATGTTTACTGCCTTGGGGGCATACCTATTTTTGAATCAACGCTTCGACAACCAATTTATATTCGGGATGTTGGTTGCTATTGTGGGAGCAATTAGTATCGAAGTGGAGGATTTAAGTTTTGGGTTTGACCGATTTGAAGGTGATATAGCAGCCCTAATTTCTGCTCTTTTTTACAGTGGGTATCTACTGGCGATCGAGAAGTTGCGGGATAAGCTAGATATTATCAGCATTGTTTTCGGATGTTGTTTTATTGGTTGTATTCTGATTTTTCCCTTACTTCTGATTCAGGGAGATACTCTGTTTCCCCATACCCTTAGTGCTTGGTTATCCGTCATTGCTCTGGCGGTTGTTTGTCAGGGAGTAGGGCAAGCTTTGATTGCTTATTGTCTTAAGACAGTTTCTTCAGGAATTGTGGCTTTATTGCATTTATTATGCCCATGTTTTACTGCAATTGAAGCATGGCTGATTTTTAATCAGAGTTTGAGCATTGAGAATTTACTAGGATTTACTACTATCCTAATAGGGTTGTATATTGGACTTTCAAGTAGTGCTGCTAGAAAGTAACAATAATATGATATAGCAATATTTACCAACGCCAAAAATTATCCTATCTATCTATTTTTCCTGCCACTGTACTATTAGACTTCTCCAACAATGAAAAATAAAATCAAATCCGGTTAAACAGTTATAGATTGGTTAAGTCGTATGAGTCAGGAGCCAGGAGGAGAGAGAATCACAAAGATTTAGTAGTTATGACGATTGGAGAATTTTGTTATGTTCAATTCCCCCGGATTTGATATAAAATAAATTCTTATCCATAAATTATCAATTACTCTCCCCTATTCCCTGTTCCCTGTTCCCTCTTTTCTACTGATAACTGATAACTGATAACTAAAATGACTACCTTATTTTATCGGAACTTTCGATTATTAATACTGGCAATACTAATAATTGTCGTCTGGGGAATATCATCCTTTTTCACATTGCCACGACTCGAAGACCCAGAATTAACTTCCCGCGTTGCAGTCATCACAACTTTTTGGCCGGGAGCTGATGCGGAACGAGTCGAAACATTAATCACAGAAAAAATAGAAGAAGAACTATCTGAAATTGAAGAAATTAAAAACTATGATTCAACTTCTAGAGCGGGAAGTTCAATTATTGATATTGAACTATTAGATTCAGTTGAAGAAATAAATGCTGATACAGTTTGGTTAAGAATTAGAGAGCAATTAAATCAAGTTGATAACCAATTACCTGCTGATGCTAGTAAACCACGATTAGAAGAACTTAAAGTTAAAGCTTATGCTATGATTACTGCTTTAACTTGGGAACAAGATACTGAACCTAATTATGCAATTCTCACTCGTTTATCTGAATTGTTGAAAGATGAATTATTAGCATTACCAGGAACAGAAAAAATTGCGCAATTTGGCAATCCTAAAGAAGAAATATCAGTAGAAATTGATGCTGCTCAGTTAGCTAGTATCGGTCTCACATCTCAACAATTATCAGCACAAATTGAACAGAGTGATGCTAAAGTTTCTTCGGGTCAATTTCGCGGTCAAAATAATGATTTATTTCTAGAAGTTGATTCGGATTTAGACTCCCTGGAGCGGATTCGGAATATTCCAATTAGCTTTAGTAACCAAGGAAAATTTGCTCGACTTGGTGATATTGCTGAAGTGAGAAAAACAATTGCTAAACCACCCAATGATCTTGCATTAATTAATGGTCGTCCGGCTTCTGCTTTAGCTGTATTTGTTGAATCAGATTATCAAATAGATATCTGGGCAAAATCAGCAGAAGCAGCGATAGAAAAATTCCGCAAACAGCTTGGTAAAGGTCTGAAAGTTGACATAATTTTTAATCAAAGCAACTATATTGAAACCCGCTTAAAAAGTTTGATTTTGAACCTAATAATGAGTGGGATACTGGTATTTGGAATTACAGTATTTTTAATGGGTTGGAAATCTGCAATTGTTGTGGGTTTGGCATTGCCTTTGTCAAGTTGTATGGTTTTAGGGATGATGAAATTTCTCAATGTTCCTCTAAACCAAATGTCAATAACTGGGCTAATTGTGGCTTTAGGATTATTGATTGATACAGCAATTATTGTTGTTGATGAAGTTAGTAAAAATATAGTTTCCGGATTAAAACCAGAAATTGCTATTAATAAAGCAATTAATCATTTATTTATGCCATTAACAGCATCAACTTTAACTACGGCTCTAGCGTTTTTACCAATTGTTTTAATGCCTGGTCCGAGTGGAGAGTTTGTTGGTGGTATTGGGATTAGTGTAATTTTAGCGGTTATTTCTTCATTATTATTATCCCTGACAATAGGTTCTGGTTTAGCAGGCAAACTATATAAGACTGACCGTCATTATTATTCCCAGAATAGTAAACAAAAATGGTGGAAAACAGGTTTTACAAATTCTTATTTAACGGAAGTTTATCAAGTCAGTCTACGAAGTATATTTAGCATTCCCTGGTTAGGAGTATTATTAGGTTTAATTTTACCGATAACTGGTTTAATTCAAGTCAGCACTCTGCCCGAACAATTTTTTCCTCAAGTAGACAGAGACCAACTACAAATAGAATTAGAATTACCTGCTTTAACCTCTATTAAAAAAACAGAAAATACAGCTATAGAAGTTAGAAATTTAATGTTAAAGCATCCAGAAATTGAAGAATTACAATGGTTTTTAGGACGTAGTTCTCCTCGATATTACTACAATTTAGTATCAAACAAACAACAATACTCAAATTATGCTCAAGGATTTTTACAATTAAATTTAATTGCTAACTCAGAATTTGTTAATGAACTCCAAACAGAAGTTGATACTAGATTTCCTGAAGCTCAAATTTTGATTCAAAAATTAGAACAAGGACCTCCCTTTTATGCACCAGTAGAAATGAGAATTTATGGTCCTAACTTAAAGCGTTTACAAGAATTAGGACAACAAGCAAGAAGTCTTTTAGTTCAAGTCCCTAATGTAACTCACACCCGCGACACTTTAAGCGAAATTCGACCCCAACTACAACTACAAGTCAATGAGGAAGAACTTCGTTTAGCAGGATTAGATCGCGCCTCCCTTTCACAACAATTAGAAACTTCATTAGAGGGGAATTTAGGAGGTTCAATAATTGAAGATACTGAAGAATTACCAGTGCGAGTGCGAGTATCAAACTCTCAACGGGGAGACGTTAGCAAAATTACATCCCTAGACTTACAATCCACTAGCTCTAGTCTCAATCAAAACAGTTTCAATTCAACTAATACAATACCGCTCTCAGCTTTAGCAGCAGTAGAATTAAAGCCAGAATTTTCAGTTATTAAAAGACGTAATGGCAGACGGATCAACTCAGTTCAAGGTTTTATTGCTGCTGGGGTTTTACCTTCTCAAGTTTTGCAGGGGTGGCAACAACAGTTAAATGATTCAAACTTTGAGTTACCATCCGGGTATTGGTTGGAATTTGCTGGAGAGTCCGAACAACAAGGTAACGCTGAAGCAAATTTGTTTTCTACGGTGCCTCTGGTATTTTTATTAGCAACTTCAATTTTAGTTTTATCCTTAAATTCTTTCCGAGCAACTGCTATTATTGGAATAGTTGCTATTTGTGCCATTGGTTTAGGATTTTTTAGTATATGGTTATTTAGCTATCCTTTTGGTTTTACGAGTCTGATCGGAACATTTGGTTTAGTCGGAATTGCCATTAATGATTCAGTGGTAGTTTTAGCTGCTATCCTCGAAGATCCTGAAGCATTTACAGGCAACCGTCGAGCTGTTCGCCAAGTCGTTATGGGTTCGACTCGTCATGTGGTTGCCACAACCTTAACCACAATGATCGGGTTTGTTCCTTTGTTGGTACAAGGTGGTAGCTTTTGGCCTCCCTTGGCAGTAGCGATCGCTGGTGGTGTTGGTGGTGCGACGCTCGTTGCGCTCTATTTGGTTCCCTGTTGTTATTTACTTCTGGCGAATTTTGGTAGAAGTAATAAGGAGTAGAGTCGGAAGTGTAGGAAATTTCATGGTAAGAGACTGTTTGTAAAATCAGTCTTAAGAGAGTTGTTGAGTGACTAAAATCTAAAAGCGCTTATTCTTCAAGAGATTGAAATTTGGTAGATATAGAGGCGGAAAGGTATATATATTCCTACCCACATTCCGCACTTCAAATTGTATCACAAAATGTTAGATAAGACTTGTGTATTTAATCAAGTAAAATTACTTATGGTGTTTAGTAACTTAAAGTGAGATCATAAAAGTGTGGGGAGGTGTGGGGAGTTTGAAGTAATCAGGACTTACGCTCCAAGCGCCATATTTAGTAGGGGCGAATGGCATTCGCCCCCTGCGGATAGCGTGTTGTCTAAGAATTTGCCTAAGTCCTGGTAATTATAGAATTATATAGCAATCGAAGCAAAGGTTAGGAAATTTAGAAATCCTGAAACCCTTTAATAGTCTCCTTTTCCCTGTTCCCTAGCGCTATAAACATATATCATAATAACCGGATTCTATATTATCCGTTGCCATAACTTACCCATTTAATATGAGATATTATCAGGACTGACGCAAAGAAACCGGTTTTTTTCGTCAATATTTATTGTTAAAAACAACGATTTCTCCTAAAAACCCGGTTTCTGGGTTTGCCTGCGTGAGTCCTGATTATTTTTTTATTTAACTTTTGACTTTTTATTTGTGACTTTTGTTTTGCAAGAATGTGCATATTATTTGGTATATTTATTATTGGCATTGGTAAAATAAGGTATGAAATTCCGATCAGAGTAAGATTGATAGTAAGGAAAAAAAGCTGTTTTAACTACTGACTACTGTACGGGTGATTTCCTACGGAATGCTCCGCAAACGCGAATCACCCCTACGACTACTAAAAATCATACAATCATTCACCAACGCCTTATTATTTATATTCAATTTTTGGAGTAGTTATTCTAATGGTCAAAAAAGCAATTTCGGTATTTGTGTTAATTGTCACAGTTGCAAGTTTTTGGGTGATCAATATCTATCCAACTCAAGCAGAGGAAAATAATGTTAACTATACCCTCACAGACTTAAACAATCGAGATTTTTCCTACAAAGATTTACATGGTACTTCCTTTGCAGGTGCCACAATGTGGGGTGCAAATTTTCAAGGAGCAAATCTGCAAGACACAATTCTTACTAAAGGAGACTTTTTGAGAGCTAACTTAAGAGAAGCAGATTTTACTGGGACTTTTGCAGATCGAGTCAGCTTTGATCAAACTGACTTAACCAATGCTATTTTCACAGATGCTATGTTGATGAGTAGTACCTTCCGTGATTCAGACGTGACAGGGGCAGATTTTTCTGGAGCAATGGTAGACCGCTATCAAATTAAATTAATGTGTGAAACAGCTTCAGGAACGAATTCCATGACAGGAGTAGAAACTCGCGAAAGTTTAGGTTGTTCTTGAGGCATATATCTTAATTATGAAAGAAGAGATTCAGCAACAAGCAATTCCAGGAATTATCGGTGGATTAGGTCCATTGGCACATATTGAATTTGAAAATCGCTTAATTGCCTTTAGTTCGCAACGAGGAGCTGTTCGCGATCGCAACCATCCTGCTTGGATTTTAATTAATGCTACTGATGTTCCCGATCGGACTCAAAGCTTATTTGGACAACTACCAGACTGTACCCCTTGGTTAGTTAAATATGGGAAAATGTTACAAATGGCAGGAGCCAATTTTTTGGTGGTTACCTGTAACACAGCTCATGGATTTTATCAAACGGTACAACCTGAATTAGATATTCCCTGGATTCATCTGATGAATGCGACTGCCGCATTTATCAAAAGTTCTTATCCTCAGTATCACCGTGTTGGTGTTTTGGCAACAACAGGAACACTGCAAGCCAAAATTTATCACAATAGTTTAACTGCTTTAGGATTAACTGCTATCACACCACCATTATACTCTCAATTACAGAAGGATGTTATGGATGCTATTTACAATCCTGTTTGGGGAATTAAAGCTACAGGAATCGAAATTTTACCAGAACCAATTTCAATTTTAGACAATGCTATGAAATGGTTAGAGGAACAAGGCACTGAATTGGTGATTGCTGGTTGTACGGAGATATCAGTGGTCTTAAAGAAACTAAAATGCCATGCATTAATTGATATAGATCCACTGGATATTTTGGCAAATCTGACTTTAGATTTAGCATTTGGTCATCAAAATATTCCTATTATTAGACCTAAATAGACTTATCCAATAATAAAAACAGGAAATCAATTATTGCTTAGAAATATTCAATTCTTTCCCCCTATTCCCTAGTCCCTACTCAGTCCCTACTCCTTCTTTTTTATACCAAATTCAGGCATAGATAGTTACATTAAGATAATTACAAAAGTGTTAGTAAATTTCCTGTCAACGTAGATGGCAAAAATCAAACTATCCTTTGGGCATAAAAAACGACTTATATCATGTCCGGTTGAATACTTATACTTTGTTTGGAGGAAGTAAGGCAGCTATGCTCAAGGCACTTATGCTGAAGGAAAGAAAAGGTACTTATGGGAGAAAGTTTTTTCGTCGCGCACCTCGGAACAGAGTTCTATCGCTGATTATCAAAACATGATATTATCATAGTTCTCAAACTATTTTTAGTCAATTCAATTCTGGAACAGTTTTACTCTCAGAAAAAATAAATATAGCATTTCTCATAAAGATGAGGTACAGTTACGATCCCCCTAAATCCCCCTTTTCAAGGGGGACTTTGAAGACTCCCCCCTTTTTAAGCTATCCCTTATAAGGAACTCTTGAAACCCTTGTGGGAGGGTGGGGAGGATGGGGAGG
>NZ_JAAHHT010000187.1 GCF_010672085.1 Okeania sp. SIO3I5 | reverse complement strand
TGTTGGCAAGTTTATGTTTTACATATTTGGCACTATTATATCTAATAAACCTTTTCTTTGTCAAAGATGGATAAAAGTTGATAGATTTCTAGATCTTTCTATTGATTCGGCAAAACTTTACAATACTAAAATTGACTTTTTTAATTCCCTCAAACCAGAAAGCTTAGAGCTTGATTTTTTGGTTAAATTGAATAGACATCCCCAGAAAAAAGGGAATAGGGAAAAAAATTGATTTATCTAAGTAAGATAATTGATTTGATTTTTGGTTTTTGGAGATGTCTAAATAGTTAAATTAAATTATTCTCGACCAAAAACTTTCCCAGGACTAACTGCCGACTTCTGACTTTTGAGTACAGGACGTACCTCTATTTTTTAGTCACAATTTTTTCATTGCCTCTACAAACTTTTGAGAAATATAAGGTAATATCGTCTCATTTCTACTAATTTCCTTGCCTTCTGTAAATATAACTAATAGATATGGCAGAAGATTTGGTAACTCTATATAGGCAAAATTGTGACGTACATAAGTATCCACAATTTTAGTAGACCATATATTAGCATTTTCAGGAAGACTTTCATCTAAAAAGCCTACAGTTTGACCTTTAGTTACATATTTTGTATCTTTTTGGCTAGGATTTTTCTTTAACAAATCCATCATTTTCTCTGAAGCTTGAGGGGATACTGCAATCCCACCAATAATACTATGTAATAGACGAGCCGTACCATTAGTTGTGAGCATATTCCGATTTTCCATCAATAGTCCTTGGAAAATCCGTTCTCGGCCATAAGGCCCATCAAACCATGTTTTTTGATTCACATTAATAGATTTTAACTCAGGCCACTTGAGAGATTGAAAATAACGGTTGACAAAATTACGTTGATATTTCCAAGTTTGAAAAGGTCCAGGTGATAATTCAGGTCCACTGGTAGTTCCTGTTAAAATATCTACAACTAAACCAGTCGCATCGTCATTTGAATAAACAATCATATCACGAATTGCTCTTTCTAACTCTGGTGAAATTTTGACCATTCCTTTTTCCAACCATTCATAAATAGCTACAAGGTAAAATAAATGGACTATTCCTCCTGGATACATCCGCTCATCTCCGCGATCGCTCCAACCACGCACTTGCTTTTGCCAAAATTCTGTGGCATTCTTAATATTTCTGGTTCTTGGTGAATCGTAAACTAACCAAGTTATAGCTATTTGCTCGCAAGTTAGTTCTGAAAATTCTAACTTAGTTGCTTCTATAATATCTTTACCCAGGATATTTAGTTGTTCATCTTTATTAAAGAAAGTCATATAGAAAAGGAAAGTTAATAGTGAAGAATTAGATTAATATTTAGAAAAAGGCAAAAATGTTTACATAATCAGGACTTACGCATAATCACCATATCTAGTAGGGGCGATTTCCGTTTGTCATGCTCCTAATTACGCGGAAAGCGACAGCATTCGGAACGAAATCGCCCCTACACATAGGGGATGATTTGATATTCGTGCGTAAGTCCTGATAATAATATACGAAATTAAGGCTTAGTTGATATATATTTTTTTTCAATCTTTCGGAAAAGAGGATGATTTTTAGCTAATTATTATCTGGTGATTTTAAATCAGGGATATTTTCAAAAATACTGGTTTGAATAAAAGTTAGTAATTTAGAGCGATCGCTCTCTTAAATATTATGTGAAAACTCCCAAGTTTATATATAATATTTAAAACTATTATTCCTGTTTTCTGTTGTCTGGATATTTGATCATTTAATTAAATAGAGAACAGTTACTAACGTTTCAAAACTTGATTGAAAGGACTTATAAAATTATTTCTATTCCATTCTTACTTAAAATTACTATATCTAAATTTATATCAATGACTAAGTTATAAATTATCTAATACTTTTTAGTCCCAATGCCAGACTAATATAAATATTTATGAGTCTGATAAATGTGATTCTTTGGCAACTCAAACAGCAAGTGGACGACATTTACGAATTATTCAGTCTCAGGAAAAATCTCCCAATGCGGTTATGGTAAAACTTTTAGAGGATGACTATCCTGGGTGGTTATTAAATAAAGACTTTGACAAGATTCAACCTGCATCAACTGTTTACGAACCTCACATTTTTCATGAAGTTGAAATTAGAAATAAGTTACCAGAAGTAATTGCTTTTGCCTATACTCAAACAAAAAAAGTAGGAGTACCTGTTGAAATTCCAATTTTAAGTGTATTAATAGAACCACTTTTAATGGCTGCGGCAGCTTTAGGAATCGCTTTAGTTGGTTCCACTCAAGAAAGTTGGTTTTTACAATTTTTGTGTTTTTTGGCAGTAATTTTTCTTGTTCATCCAAGAATTTTAAATCCAGTAATTAAATATTTAGCTAAAATCAAATTAAAAAGCAAAAAATCCGATTCAGAGGCAGCTACCGAATTAAAATTAGAGCGCTATCCAATCAAGCCTTTTTGTGGAGAATTTTGTTTTGTTTTGCTTCGAGGTTCTGGATTTTTGTTGACGATGTTAGCTTTTAATTCTATTGAATTAAATCAAATTTCATTAATATTTAGTGTGTTTAGTTTAGCTTGGTTATTAGGTTTAGTTGTGCCAGGAGCGCCTGGGGGTGTTGGGGTATTTGAAGCAACTGCTTTAGCTTTACTAGAGGATAAATTTACTCCTGGTATTGTATTAAGTGCTGTTGCATTTTATCGCTTAATTAGTGTTTTAGCTGAAACTTTTGCTGCTGGTTTAGCTTTGTTGGAGCAAAAAATTAAAATTCAAAATTCAAAATTCAAGTTATTGTCATCACTCTCTACTATTGAATATTGTTTCTAACCCAAGATAACTAATAACCTTCCCACACTTCCGACCCTTCCCACACTTCCTACCCTCCCCACACTTCCCTATAAATTTCAGTGGGCAAGTTTTAATAATTTGTTACAAAATATAATAATAAGGTTTATCCAGAGTGACTTAAATTGTGAAAGTATTCCGAACACTTGACCCTCAGCAACAGCGCAGTCTAATAATTTTATTCTTGGCTGGGTTATTATTTTGGTCAAGTATAACTACCTTACTACCTACTTTACCTCTTTACTTAGATCATATTGGAGGCACAAAACAACAAATCGGTTTTGTGATGGGTTGCTTTGCTGTGGGACTATTACTATCACGATTTGTTTTAGGGCCATTAGCTGATACAAAGAGTCGAAAGTTAGTCCTGATAGTTGGCACAAGTGTAGCAGCGATCGCTCCACTCGGCTATTTACTACTCAAGTCTTTTCCTTTATTGATGCTAGTTCGTGTTTTTCATGGTATTAGCATTGCTGGAATTACTATTGGTTATAGTGCTTTAGTGGCTGACTTGTCTCCTCCTAATCGTCGGGGAGAATTAATAGGTTATATGAGTTTATCTCCTCCGATAGGTATGGCTATTGGGCCAACAATAGGTAGTTTTTTAGTAGCATCTACTGGTTATGTGCCTTTATTTATGGTTTGCTCTACTTTAGGAAGTATGAGCTTATTTTGTAGTTGTCTAGTTTGGGAACCACATACAATAGCAGAAAAAAATTCTCACTCCCATCAGTTTGAGCAACAAAAGTTCTGGCAAATATTAGGGAGTCGTAGAGTTTTGGTTCCTGCTTTTGTTATGTCGATAGTAGGTTTAATATTTGGCACAACTATTACTTTTCTACCTCTATATATTCAGGAAAATAACATTGCTCTGAATGCTGGACTTTTTTATACCGTCAGGGCGATCGCTAGTTTTATCATCCGTATTTTTACTGGGCGAGCTTCTGATCGATTTGGTCGTGGGGTTTTTATTAGTGGGGGTCTAGTATTTAACTTATTGGGTATGTTAACTTTATGGACTGCAAATACTAGCAACATGGTTTTACTGGGAGCTATTTTTGGGGGGTCTTCTGCTGGTTTAGTTTTACCAATGATGATTACTTTGATTACTGACAGATGTCCTTCAGATCAAAGAGGTAAGTTTTTCTCTCTTTGTATTGGTGGGTTTGATTTGGGATTAGCTATAGCTGGACCTACTTTCGGTCTTGTTGCAGAACAACTTGGTTATAGAGGTATGTTTGCTGTTGATGCTTGTCTTGCTTGTATAGGAATAGCTACATTTATTACTTTGTCAAATAAAGATTTACCCCATTCCATTAGATTTGCTTTTGGAAGGGGGCAAGATACTTATGCTGTTTATCGTTAATACGGGCCTGGAGGGATTCGAACCCCCGACCTCATGGTCCGTAGCCACGCACTCTATCCACTAAGCTACAGGCCCCTGTATGTTTTTGGCTTTAGATTAAACTTTTTTGAATTAGCTTTATCTTCCACACTAATAATTAATCATAGCATAAATAAATAGAATGACAAGGGATTTTTCTAAATTTGAGCAAAAATTAACTCATTTGGATTCTGAGGGTGGAGTTCAAATGGTGGATGTATCTGCTAAGGTGCCCACTGTGCGTGAAGCTGAGGCTGCGGGACAAGTACGGATGTTGTTAGAAACTTTTGAGGCTATTGAAGCGGGTAATAGTCCCAAGGGTGATGTTTTGGGCACTGCTAAGTTGGCGGGAATTATGGCGGCCAAGCAAACTGCCCAACTTATTCCTTTGTGTCATCCTTTGCCTTTACAAAAGATAGATGTACAGTTAATTCCCGATCCAAAGTTGCCGGGATATCAGATTAGAGCGATGGTGAAGACTAAGGCGGAAACTGGGGTGGAAATGGAGGCTTTGACGGCGGTTTCTGTAGCTGCTTTGACTTTGTATGATATGGCTAAGGCTTTGGAAAAGTCTATTTCTATTGAGTTAATTCGTCTGTTGAGTAAGAGTGGCGGGAAGTCTGGGGATTATATTTCTAAATAGGGAACAGGGAACAGTTGGAAAAATATTCCCGTTGTTAAGATTCATCATCAACTTCTATCCTCACCAATTCTTTCTTCGCTACAAAATCTAGGTAGGGAAAATATAGCACTACGCATTAAGGTTAGGAAATTTATAAATCTTGAAACCCTTTATTAGTCTGCTGTTCCCTATCCCCTATTCCCTATTCCCTATTCCCTAGCGCTATAAATATTGCTGAGTTAGCTTTACAATAATTAAAGAAACTGAACAGTAATTAAATTTTTTTTTAAGTATTATGCCTCCTCGTTGGCCTCGCAAACCTGACCGTAATGACCCAGAGTTCAGGAAGTTGGATGATAGAATGAATTTTGCTATTCATGTAGCTATTTTTGCTGCTAGTAATTCTATTTTATGGTTTTTCCGTAATCTTACAGTAGCGAATTGGCCTTGGACTATCTGGGTAACAGGTGGTTGGGTATCTCTATTGTTAATTCATGGAGTATATATTTTTGTCCTTGCAGATTATGTCGCCATTTCTAAGGATTCTATATCAGATAATTAGAGTGATTATTTAGCTAAAAAATTTAGGTTTAACTATTCTTCTGATGACTAGAAAATTAGGTCTCAAGTCTCTCCTGTAAAGGAAACAAAAGAAGAAAATTTAGTCTTTAAAGCGTCCTACTTTAGTAGGAGGTACTGATAGTTGATTTACTGACACTTCGCGTTTGCGGAGCATTCCGGAACGGAAAGTGTCGCTACTAACTAATAACTGAAATGACTAATGCTAGTACAACACAAATAATTGAAAGTTTAGCAGCAGAAATAGGGGATAAGGTTTATCTGGATATTACTGGTTGGCATCTCTATTTATCTGATGCAAAACTCCATACAAATTTGGCTGAAAAATTTTATCCTATTCTGACTCAGGAGGTACCTTCTGAAAGTCAGGTTGTGGAAATATTACAGGGTGTTCCTGTTAAGTTAGGTGCTGGTAGAAGGGAAGTTCCTTTGATAGATTTATTGCCGATGCAGTGTCAGATTGATTTGATAGAAACTTTGGCAGAGTTTCGAGAAAAAATGTAATTTGAACGGATATTTTAGTAAGCATTCAGCTTTTTTTGTGAAGGCATTAAACAGATTTGCTATAAATAGCTAAGGTCTGTAAGATGTACTTTAAGCAATACTTGAAAATGAGAGCTTTAGTCTTTCAATATTTTCATACAACTTGATTTTGTATAAAACTGACGGCTGAATACTTACATATTTTTATCGTTAAACAATAGTATTGGCTTGTTTATTTCAGTAAATTTGTATAAGCAACCTAATTTTTTATCGGGTATTTTTACATAAAAAATAAACTCGTTGTGTGGAGTTTTTGAGGTATAAATAATTCTACGTTCAGAATATAAATATATCAATTAGAAAAAATTTTACTATGTAGCGTTTCTCAAGTTAATAATACCATTTCGACCTGATGTTGCGCTTATGAAGACCTCGCCCGATCAGGCGGGGTTTAAATGAAAGATAACAGCTATTAGTAAAATTCAGGTCTGGGTAAGAATTATTAATCGTATTGTTACAGAGAAATAGTATAAGGTACAGTTATTTTTATTATTTTTTATTCCCTACTCCCTACTCCCTAAAAATTACGAATTTTCTATCTCACGCTTTTTGGGAATTGTTATACTTCAATTGTATATTTCTAAATATGGCTTGCTGAATAAGTCTAAAAAAATTTTCATAAAAAGCTAAAAATTTTTCTTTCTTATTCTTAAATAAGTGCAAGATTATCCCTTTTACCTGTCTCAAAAACCCTAAATTTATACTAACCCAGGGTTATAAATATTGGAAAATTTTGTTCTCGCTTCTATGTATTCTACCAAGTTGACGTGATGTTAGTATCTAATAAATTTTGTTATTTTGATAGTTATTTTTGTCATTTATCATTAGATTTTTTTGATATCAAGTCTTATTAATTAGCCATAATAAACATAATAAAAATATTTTTCTATTTCAAATGGCTCTCTATTGCCTATTCCCTAAAATTTTTATTGTGGGTATTCAAAGAAACATGATATGAGATATATAACTTAGGTGACACTTAAATTATTAAGTAATTAACACAGGCACATGGAACCTTTTTGATAACTATTAAAAAAGTAGTGTATTAATTATTTATGTTTTTACTTTTTCCCCGCTCCCTTACTCAAGATATGGGTTGAAAAGTTTTTGATAAATAATATAAGAGAAGCTGAGGAAGAGATAATATCAATTTTCATAAAAAGCTATTGTGACTTTTGTTTTTCACAAAACAATATGATCAATTAATTAGACCAAACATCATTATTGATTAATTGGTTAAGTCGTAAATAATTCTCAGGAGAATCTCAGGATTAATTATTAATTTATTAACTTTAATTCTATAATCTTTTATTTAGTTAATTTATTCTCAGTAGAGATGACCCAAAAATCTGGTCTCAAGCCTCTACTTTTTAGGAGATGAAAATAATAAACTTCAGTATTTTAATCCGGATGCTTTCCTAGGTCATGCTGCGCAAACAGCAGTCGGTATTGATAACTGATAATTGATAACTGAAATGACTGACTATGACTACTTCAAATATTACTAAAAAATATATTAAAGGTCGCTTAAATAATCTGATTTTTGTGAAATTCCGTTTGGCAACACTACTGCTAATAGGGGGAGTAACTCTATTAACAATTATTGTAGTTGCTTGGTTGGCGGGAATTGGTCAAGTAGACGAATTTTTTACTCAAATTCATTACTTTCAAGAAAATCCGCCTCTGTGGGTACAAGTACCAACAGATAATAGTAAATATTTAGTTTTGCCGACAATTTTACTATTTTTAATCGCTCAAGGAATTATGAAAATTTCCCCTACTCCAAAAAATTGGTCGCGAGTTTTTGTAGTAGGGATTTTATTAGGTTTAACTATTCGTTATTTATCCTGGCGATCGCTCTCAACTTTGAATCTAAATAATCCTATAAACGGTATATTTAGTCTTGGCTTATTAGGTCTAGAAATTGTGACAATAAGTAGTAGCGTTCTTGGTTTATTTTTGATGTTCAAAGTCAAAAATCGTCAACCAGAAGCAGATTATTTTTCTCAGGCAATTTTAGATAAAACTTTTGAGCCATCAGTAGATATTTTGATTCCTACTTATAATGAAGCAGAGTTTATTTTAGAACGTACTGTTATTGGATGCCAAGCTTTAGAATATAACAACAAAAAAGTTTATTTACTAGATGATACTAATCGAGAAAACGTGAAAAATTTAGCGGAAAAATTAGGTTGTGAATATATAACTAGATATGATAATTCTTATGCCAAAGCAGGAAATCTAAATCACGCTATTACCAAAACAAATGGTGAATTTATTGTTGTTTTTGATGCTGACTTTATTCCTACAAAAAACTTTTTAACTCGGACTTTAGGATTTTTCCAAAATGAACAGGTTGCCCTAGTACAAACTCCTCAAACATTTTATAATATCGACCCCATAGCTAAAAATTTAGGTTTAGAAAATATCTTAACCCCAGAAGAAGAAACATTTTACCGACAAATTCAACCAATGAAAGATGGTGCAGATGGGGTTTTGTGTGCAGGAACTTCTTTTTTAGTCAGACGTAAAGCTTTAGAGTCAGTAGGAGGATTTGTGACAGAATCAATTTGTGAAGATTGTTTTACAGGAGTTCTTTTATCAGCTAAAGGTTATCAGTCAGTTTATTTAGAGGAAAAATTAAGTGCTGGTTTAGCTGCTGAAAATATTTCTTGTTATGCGACTCAAAGATTAAGATGGGCAAGGGGAACTTTTCAAGGGTTTTTTATAAATTCTAATCCTTTGACAATTCCTGGATTAAGTTTTGGTCAAAGATTGGCATATTTAGAAACATTTTTAAGTTGGTTGACTAGCATTAGTTATGTTGGTTTTTTGTTCATGCCATTAACTTATGTTTTTTTTGATACGATTCCCATCAAAGCTTCTGCTGCTGAATATTTATATTTCTTTTTGCCTTATTATTTAGCAAGTTTCAATGTATTTTCTTGGCTAAATTATCGTTCTCAATCATTACTTTTATCCGGTTTGAATCATACTATTTTAGCTTTTCCTAAAGCAATAACAATAATTCAAACTTTACTAAATCCATTCTCAAAAAGATTTAGAGTTACACCAAAAGGAATTAAAAGCGATCGCTACTATTTTAATATGAATTTGGCTTTGCCTTTGGTAATATTTTTAGTCCTCAACAGTTTAAGTTTATTGTTTAATTTGTATAACAACTATATAAATCAAAGTTGGGAAGTAAGTGAACAGATAGAAAGTTTTAATTTGGGATTATTTTGGAGTGGGTATAATATATTGATGATTTGGGTGGCATTATTAGGGTTAATAGATGTACCGAAGCAAGATATTTATGAATGGTTTAATTTGCGAAGGATAGTGAAATTAAAAATTTGTAACCAGACATTTTGGGGTACTACTAGACAAATATCGGAGGTGGGTGCTGAGATAGAGATTAATCAGAAAATTCCATCTAATTTAGTAGGAAAAAATTTGCCTGTCAGATTTAAAATTCTTGAGGAAAAAATTTGTTTAGTAGGGAAAATAATTCATATAGATATGAGTGGAGAATTTCCCTGTATAAAAGTCAGATTTGAGGAGGTAAACTTATCTGAAAAAAGGCAATTAATAGAATTATTATTCTGTCGTCCTTGGCAATGGCAAAGACGAGAAATACCTGGTGAATTACAATCTTTATGGTTATTATTGAGGGTATTTTTGAAGCCAAGATTTATCTTTGAAAGAAAACCAAAACAGAAAGCAATGGAGGTTAGTCAGCTTTAACTTTACTATCCTAATTAGACCTCTAAGGTTCTTTTGAAATCTACACCTTGAGATTTTAGAATTAGGGAATTTACGGTTTAGGATAACTCTCTTGACAAAAATCACAAAATTTGATAATAAAACAGTTTTAGTGAAATAAATAGGGGTAAAAATTTCTCTTACCTCTAGATCAATTTAACAAAAAAATTGACAACTAAAAAAGGATGCTATAGTGTAGCGCTAGCGATTTTTATCTGACTTATACCTGAATGAATATTTTGAATTTATCCAATCGCGAAATCTGAAAATTACAAAGCTTTGCTGGAATAAATTAAGGGTGAAAATTTTCCTGACTCCTAGAGAAATTTCACAGAAAAATTTAGACTGAAAAGAGGATAGTTATAGTTTGGCGCTCGCTATTTTTATCTGACTTATACCTGAGTGAATATTTTCAATTTATCCAATCGCAAAATCTGAGAATGAAAGAGTTTTGCTGGAATAAATTAAGGATAAAAATTTTCCTGACTCCTAGAGAAATTTCACAGAAAAATTGACAACTAAAAAAGGATAGCTATAGTGTAGCGCTCGCTATTTTTATCTGACTTATACCTGAGTGAATATTTTCAATTTATCCAATCCAAAAATCTGACAATTACAAAATTTTGCTGGAATAAATTAAGGGTAAAAATTTCCCTGACTCCAACGTAAATTTAACAGAAAAATTGACAACTAAAAAAGGATAACTATAGTTGAGCGCTCGCTATTTTTATCTGACTAATACCTGAGTGAATATTTTCAATTTATCCAATCCAAAAATCTGACTAATACCTGAAATACCTGAGTGAATATTTTCAATTTATCCAAGGGAAAAATCTGACAATTACACAGTTTTGCTGGAATAAATAGGGGTAAAATTTCCCTGACTCCAACGTAAATTTCACAGAAAAATTGACAACTAAAAAAGGATAGCTATAGTGTAGTGCTCGCTATTTTTATCTGACTAATACCTGAGTGAATATTTTCAATTTCTACAATCGCAAAATCTGACTAATACCTGAAATACCTGAGTGAATATTTTCAATTTATCCAATCGCAAAATCTGAAAGTGACAAAGTTTTGCTGGAATAAATTAAGGATAAAAATTTTCCTGACTCCTAGAGAAATTTTACAGAAAAATTGACAACTAAAAAAGGATAACTATAGTTGAGCGCTCGCTATTTTTATCTGACTTATATCTGAGTGAATATTTTCAATTTATCCAATCGCAAAATCTGACTAATACCTGAAATACCTGAGTGAATATTTTCAATTTATCCAAGGGCAAAATCTGAAAATGACAAAGTTTTACTGGAATAAATTAAGGATAAAAATTTTCCTGACTCCTGGAGAAATTGAACAGAAAAATTGACAACTAAAAAAGGATGGCTATAGTTTAGCGCTCGCTATTTTTATCTGACTAATACCTGAGTGAATATTTTCCATTTCAGCTAATAAATAATCTGCCAGTTTTTCCGAAATTATGAATATATATTTACCAAGATTTATAAGTTAGCTTGAGTAACCGAAAAGCAAGATAACCAGTCAAGCAAAGAATCAGATTTTCATCCCAAGAATTTCTCCAGGAGCAAAATCTGAAAATGAAAGAGTTTTGCTCGAATAAATTAAGGATAAAAATTTCCCTGACTCCTAGAGAAATTGAACAGAAAAATTTACAACTAAAAAAAGATGGTTAGTTTACCGATCACTATTTTTATCTGACTAATGCGTGAGTGAATATTT
Organism: Okeania sp. SIO3I5; assembly: GCF_010672085.1. GTDB lineage: Bacteria > Cyanobacteriota > Cyanobacteriia > Cyanobacteriales > Microcoleaceae > Trichodesmium. The sequence continues at coordinate 7,668 of NZ_JAAHHT010000187.1, read as the reverse complement.
TCAATTTATCCAATCGCAAAATCTGAGAATGACAAAGTTTTGCTGGAATAAATAGGGATAAAATTTTCCTGACTTCAACGGAAATTTAACAGAAAAATTTACAACTAAAAAAGGATAACTATAATTTAGCGCTCGCTATTTTTATTAGACTTATACCTAACTGAATATTTTCAATTTATCCAAGGGCAAAATCTGAGAATGAAAGAGTTTTGCTGGAATAAATTAAGGGTGAAAATTTTCCTGACTCCTAGAGAAATTTAACAGAAAAATTGACAACTAAAAAAGGATAGCTATAGTTTAGCGCTCGCTATTTTTATTAGACTTATACCTAACTGAATATTTTCAATTTATCCAAGGGCAAAATCTGAGAATGAAAGAGTTTTGCTGGAATAAATTAAGGGTGAAAATTTTCCTGACTCCTAGAGAAATTTAACAGAAAAATTGACAACTAAAAAAGGATAGCTATAGTTTAGCGATCGCTATTTTTATTAGACTTATACCTAACTGAATATTTTCAATTTATCCAAGGGCAAAATCTGAGAATGAAAGAGTTTTGCTGGAATAAATTAAGGCTAAAAATTTTCCTGACTCCTAGAGAAATTTAACAGAAAAATTGACAACTAAAAAAGGATAGCTATAGTGTAGTGATCGCTATTTTTATCAGACTTATACCTTCGCGAATATTTTCAACGGAATTTGCCTAAGACAATCTTGAATATCTATCTCCAAATTTTTCATAGGCAGTTCTGGGTAATCAGGTAACTCCAGCTTCAACTAATAAATAATCTGCCAGTTTTTCCGAAATTATGAATATATATTTACCAAGATTTATAAGTTAGCTTGAGTAACCGAAAAGCAAGATAACCAGTCAAGCAAAGAATCAGATTGTCATCCCAATAATTTTTTAAATCGCAAAATCTGAGAATGGCAAAGTTTTGCTGGAATAAATTAAGGGTAAAAATTTCCCTGACTCCTAGAGAAATTGAACAGAAAAATTTACAACTAAAAGAGGATGGTTATAGTTTGGCGAGCGCTATTTTTATCTGACTAATACCTGAGTGAATATTTTCAATTTCTACAATCGCGAAATCTGAAAATGAAAGAGTTTTGCTGGAATAAATTAAGGATAAAAATTTTCCTGACTCCTAGAGAAATTTTACAGAAAACGTGAGTGAATATTTTCAATTTCTCCAATCGCAAAATCTAAGAATGACAGAGTTTTGCCGGCATAAATAGGGATAAAATTTCCCTGACTCCAACGTAAATTTCACAGAAAAATTTACAACTAAAACAGGATAGCTATAGTGTAGCGATCACTATTTTTATCTGACTTATACCTGAGTGAATATTTTCAATTTCTCCAATGGGAAAATCTGAGAATGACAAAGTTTTGCTGGAATAAATAGGGATAAAATTTCCCTGACTCCAACGTAAATTGAACAGAAAAATTTACAACTAAAAAAAGATGGTTATAGTTTAGCGATCGCTATTTTTATTCGACTTATACCTGAATGAATATTTTCAATGGAATTTGCGTAAGACAATCTTAAATACCCATCTCCAAATTTTCCATAAGCAGTTCCAGGTAATAAGGCGACTCCAGCTTCAGCTAATAAATAATCTGCTAGTTTTTCACAAGTTATCGGCAGTTGCTTTACATTGGGAAAAGCATAAAAAGCACCTGCTGGTTTTCGACAATTAATACCTGGAATAGAGTTTAAGCCATCGACAATTACATCACGTCTTTGTTTAAATTCGGCGAACATTTTTTTGATAAATTCCTGAGAATTTTTGATGGCTTCTATGCCAGCTATTTGAGTAAATGAACAAGCACAGGAATTAGAATTTAACATCAACTGCTCGAAGTTTTCTGCTATTGCTTTGGGAGAAACAGAATAACCTAAGCGCCATCCAGTCATGGCATAAGTTTTTGAGTGCCCATCTAATAAAATTGTGCGTTCTTTCATACCAGGAAAACTGATGATACTGGTAAATTTTGAATCATAAGTTAAGTGGGAGTAAATTTCATCAGAAAGAACATACAAATTATGTTTAATTGCCAGTTTAGCTATAGCTTCTAAATATTCGGAAGTTAATACACTGCCAGTTGGATTATGGGGAGAATTCAAAATTAGTAATTTTGTCTTCTCAGAAATAGAATTAGCTAAATTATCAATACTAAATTGAAAGTCTAATTCTTCCAATAAAGGTAATGGAATTGGTTTACCTCCCACTAAATTAATGACTGATTGATAAACAGGAAATCCAGGGTTGGGATAAATTACTTCATCTCCCGGATTTATTAATGCTAAAAGAGTGAAAAATATGACTGGTTTTGCGCCTGGCATTACTACTACTTCATCAGGATTAACTGATATATTTCGAGTTTGAGAAATATGTTCTGCTATTACTTTTCTTAACTCTAATAAACCGGCTGCTGGAGTATAGGTTGTATAGCCATCATTCATAGCTTGAAAAGCAACTTCGCGAATATTTTGAGGAGTCTTAAAATCAGGTTGACCTATTTCTAAATGAATAATATTTTGACCTTGAGATTCTAACTTTTTTGCCTTAGTAAAAACTTCTATGGCAGCATCGCCACCTAAGCCATTCATTCTGGTTGAAAAGTTCATAGTTAAAGAGATAATTTTACTATTGGTATAGGTAAGGAAGAAGAAAAAGGGGCTAATTTTGAAAAAAGAATAATGATAGAGTATAGATATCTAAAATGAATCAGAGCAACTATTTTTCAGTATCTCTGATCGAAATGTACTTTTTGTTCTTTTTTCAAAGTGGTATTAATTAAAAAAAGGAAATTTTAGTTATGGGTAAAACTCGCTTTAGTGTCAGAGAGCATGAATTAGAATTAATTTGTGAATTAAGTGGTAAAGAATATATCATTTACGATAATAAAATAGTTTCTGAGAAACGAAATGTGCTAAGTTTATCTTCTGTTCATAATTTTGAAGTTACTGAAACTGCCAAAGTAGTTAATTATAGTGTAAGTTTTAAAGGTACTCTTTCAGGCTTAATACAATATAACGTAAACCGGAATAATATACAAATAAAAAAGGGTGTAATGAGTTCAATGACACTGGGTTTGCTGAGAATATTTTTTTTATTCATGGGTTTAGGTTTTACAGCTAATGGAGGGTTATTGATAATAGTAAGAAATTATATAGAATATCTAAGCTCGACATATAGTCCTGATGAGTTAATCGGTTTCTATATCGATCAGGGAATTAATTTAATTTTTGGAGTTTTCTTTCTGATATTTGCTTTTTGGTTGAAGAGAATTCTCTTGAAACTACTAAAACTGATAACTACATTATTATGGATACGAATAGGAATGATGCTAGTTACAATGTCTTTTGTATTTTGGAATTTGATACAAGAGCAGATTTTTTCGCCTTGGTTAATATTGAGAATTTTATTTATCTGGCTGTTTTGGTCTCTTTTAGAAAATTGTAAAGCTATTTCTAAAGAACTTAAATTACAAACAAAGTAACACTGCCAAAAATAAATCTAGCTAGTATAGAATACTTCTTGCTGAAGTAGGGAATAGTTCAATAATTAATAATTACCTCTTATTTTTAAAAAGAGGATTGGTTAAAAAGGATTTTTTCTTATCTTGGTCGATTTAACGACCTCGGTCACTTAACTTTTGGATAGTTAAAAAAATGCTCGATTTTATAGCTTTAAGATGAAGAAAAAACAAATATTAGCCCTTGGTTTTCATCGACTTTCAGTAGCTATTGTAGCTAGAGGTTTATCTCCTATACTACCAATATATGCAATATATTTAGATGCTAATTCCCAATTCGTAGGTTACTATATGTCTTTTTTGCAAATTGTTTTAATTGCTGGGAATTTTTTGGGTGGTTGGTTGGGAGATAAACTTGGAAATAAAAAAATCTTGCTTATTGCTAGTACGGTAGCTAGTATTCCAGCTATCTGGTTGATGGGTAAAGTTAATAATATTTGGCAACTTGCTATATTGACAAGTATTGTTTGGTGTTTTTATCTTGGTATTGGCATTAATCTTAATATTACTCTAGTCGGTTTATTGAGTCTGCCACATGAAAGAGGAAAAGTATTTGGCATATTTTCTGTTGTAGCAGCTTTAGCTGGTTTATTGGCAGGTTTAACGTTTGGTCCTATTGCTGATTTATGGGGTTATTCGACTATGTTTAAATTTGTTTGTTTGTTTTCCTGCTTTTTTGCTTTATCGGAATTATTTTTGGAGGATAAACCTCTCTCTAATACTTCCTTAATAGAGAAAAAAACTGAACAGTCAACAAAAAAATGGTCGAAAGAATTTTTATTAATGCTGATAGCTAGTCTAATGATGGGATTGGTTTCTTTTGGTGGTAATTTAGGTATTTCTTTGGCTATGAACCAGCAAGGTTTTCTGTTGAGACATATTTCTTTTGTGATGGGTTTCAGTGCTAGTATTTCTTGTTTCTTTTCCCCTCTAAGTGGTTGGATGAGTGATAAATTTGGTCATAAAACAATCTTAATTTCTTGTTATTTAATAGGTGCATTGGGTGTTTTTTCTCTTGCCAGTGCAGTATCTCTATGGCAATTTTATTTAGCTGCTTGTGGAATATCTTTTTTGTCTTATGTTGCTTTAGCTCCTAGTTCTGCTTTAGTCACAAATTTAGTTGCTCCAGATTTTTTGGGAAGAGCTATTTCTTTGTTTAGAACTGCACTCCGAGTCGGAGGAATTATTGGCTTTACTTTTACTGGTAGTCTGATTGAAAAAATGGGAATAAGTTTAATATTTGTTTTGGAAGGATTCATTTTAATTGTTGCAGTTTGTTTGTTAATTCCTCAGCAATACTCAATAAAAAAATTCTAGTTTTAGGGAATAGGAAGTAGATAATATGGAGTAGAGAATAGGGAATGATAAAAATCATGCTTATATTTTCTCAATTTATGATGGTAAGGTACAGTTGAAGACTAATATCTCTTCCCTATTTACTAAACTGGTATAGCAATTCCCAAAAAGTTTGAGGTACAAAATTCTTTGGTTTTAGGGAACAGGGAACAGGGAATAGGGAATAGGGAATAGGGAGTAGGGAGTAGGGAGTAGGGAGTAGTAATTCTTGTTCCGTAGGATATAGATAAAGAAGAAAAACAACTGTACCTCCGAGAGCTTGGGAAACGCTATAAAACTTTGTATCTCACTAATTCCAAAACTACTGTAATTATTTTTATGTTTGCTTTTCCATAGGGAAGTTTGATGCAAAATCCCTACTACTTCTCTACTTCCTAGCTCAAGAAAGTTTAGAAAAGTCTTTGATAAATTCTATTACTTGAGGGGGATAATAAAATTTTAAATATTTCAAATTTATGGAAATAAAATCAATGAAAAAATTGTCTATTCCACGAATAATAAAATTTTCTATTTTAATGATATGTATGCTAATTCTGATGATTATTTTTTCTTCGATAGCAGCTTTTAAGGGAATGGATATTCAACCTAAAATGCCGGATTTGATATCAGCTAATACATTACAACCTGAACGTAGTGAAAGTATATTAAATCTACCTGTAAAAATTCCTTTGAGTAATATTCAAAAAGCATTAAATTTGAATATTTCCAAGACATTTTCTGGCACAGAGACTGACCTTATAGATCGGCTTTCTAATGATAAACTTACCTACGAAATTAATCGCAAAGACTTCAGTATTGGCACTCAAAATAATCGGATAACTTTTTCAGTGCCAATATCAGGAACTGCAAGAATAAAAGGTAAAGTTAATTTAGGTTTTACGAAAATTCCAGTTAGTGCGCGGACAAATATTGCAGGTACAATTTTTGGCGATCTTTCTTTAGGAATAGATAATGAATGGAATATTCAACCGAATCTAAATGTATCGACTAATTTAACTAAAGCAGATGTACCAATAAAAAATGTTGGCACTATTAGTATTCGTAGTCTTCTGAAAAAACAGGTGGATAAAGCTATCAATAAAGAGAAACCTAAATTAATTGCAGAACTTGTTAAAAAGTTAAACCTAAAGGCAGAAGTAACAAAACAATGGAATAATTTGCATTTGTCAGAAAAGGTAAATCAAGACCCTTCAATTTGGATTAAAACTGAACCGCAAAGTGTTAGTTTTAAAGAGTTTGATTTGAGCGATGGTGAAAATGTTCAATCTGGAATTGGAATTAAAATGTTTGTGGATACTTGTATATGTAAAGAAGCTCCTGTTCTTAATTTTAAGCCGTTGCCTAATCTTGTTATTCAAGACCAGATAATAGATAAGTTTTTAATAAATTTGCCTGTGCAAGTTTCTGTTGATGAATTGAATAATACTCTTGCATCTAAAGTTAGGGGTAAGTCTTTGTCTATTGATGAAAATCTGAAATTTATTGTTAATGAAATTAATTTGTCTGCATTAGGTGAAAAAGTTCTTGTTAAGGTTGATTTTAAGACTGATAAAGGCAATTTTCTTCAGGGAGCAAAAGGAATATTATATCTTTGGGGTAAGATTTTTTATGAGCAAGATTCTAATAATCTGAAAGTGGTTGAACTGGATTATGATGTTGATACAAAAAATGCTTTATTATCAACAGCAGATTCGCTTTTGAAACCTGTTTTGCTTCGGCAAATTGAGGAACGTCTTTCTTTTCCTTTAGAACAAGAATTAATTAGAGCTAAAGATGAGGCTAATAAATATATCAAGAAGATAAAGTTGCCTCCTGAAATTGATGCAAATATTGAAGTGAAAACGATTGAAGTTGAAAAGGTTGTTGTGGCAAATAATGATATTTTTCTGGTTTTATTAGCTGATGGAAATATGGCTGCTATTTTGAATTTAGAGGATAGGGAGTAGGAAAGAAAAAATAGTGAATCTCATTAATATAAGATTCACTATAAAAGTAAAAATTTCTATATTAGTTCTTTTTGCAAAAGTAACAAATTAATAGCTTATTGCTAAGAGCTGACTCCTGAATGTTTACCTAAACTTTTATCTCGATCTACGCTCTTATTTATTCTCTAAAATTCTCTTGTTAACTATGTCTTCTATTTTCGAGGTCAAATCACTTATATTTGTTCTTTTGATGAGATATCCTGTATCAATGAATCCTATGATGTAAGATAAAACTCCTCTAGCTGGCTGAAAAGAATAATTAATTATTTTTGTTGTCATTTCGGTTCTTCCTGTAAGCGGACTATCAGATATATCCATTTGATAATAGATATATCCTCCATAGTTTCTTTTTAGACCTTTCATTTTTTCCTTTTTTTCCCATTCTACTTGGAGTAATATGTGTAATTGATTCCTCAAAATTCCAATCTTGGCATCATGTGTCTTAACTTCATTATAAGGGGTTTTCTTTAATTCAATTCCCTCAAAGTATTCTGAGTATTCTGGATAGGGTGTTGCATTTTGGTTAATGTTGATTTCTTGAGTGGGAAAGGCACTAAATAAAATGCTTTCTAATAACATTATTATAGATATCAAAGTTACTAATTCTATTTTACTAAAATTGATATTCAGCTTCTGCAATACATAGTTGAAAATTATCGGAGTAATTAATATGAAAATTGCTGTACTAATGGTTTTATATTGTTTAATTTCTACTACACCTGGTTGAAAATAGTTAACTATTGAAACTGTAATAAGATTAGTTAAAATTCCAGCAATTATCCA
>NZ_JAAHHT010000186.1 GCF_010672085.1 Okeania sp. SIO3I5 | reverse complement strand
TCAAAATGGATGCCGATTTTTTTCCAGATTTCATAACCTATAAGTCAGTCAAAAACTAACTTACGCACCTTGAACTTTGTCGCCCAAAAATTAAGTCAATATCCTTTCATTAGATAGAGAATGAAAAGAATATTCGCCATAAGTATTTTCAAGCAGGATACTTGAGCAGTCCGTACTGTTTTCCTCCCCAACATAAAAAACAAAGTTCCTCCCGAAGAGGCTAATTAATAACTAATAACTGAAATGACAAAGCTTGCCCTGAAAAAAATTCATAAACAATCGAGTAAGGAGTGCCGGAAAGGTGGGTAGTGTGGGTAGTATTTTTCAAAATGGATGCCGATTTTTTTCCAGATTTCATAACCTATAAGTCAGTCAAAAACTAACTTACGCACCTTGAACTTTGTCGCCCAAAAATTAAGTCAATATCCTTTCATTAGATAGAGAATGAAAAAAATATTCGCCATAAGTATTTTCAAGCAGGATACTTGAGCGGTAGGTACTATTTTCCTCCGCGATATTAAAAACAAAGTTCCTTCACAGGAGGCTAATTAATAACTAATAACTGAAATGACAAAGCTTGCCCTGAAAAAATTCATAAACAACTGAATAAATACCAATTTCTAAATTTTTATCCTCTAATTCTTAAGAAGAAAATAGTCGAAAAAAGTAACTCAACTGGTATCGTATTGTGGAAGCAACTTTAGTTGAGAAAATACTCACAACATGGGCACAGTTTATCAACGGGTTTTGCTCAAATTGAGTGGCGAAGCCTTGATGGGAAGTTTGGGCTATGGCATTGATCCAGCAGTAGTCCAAGGAATTGCCCAGGAAGTGGCTCAAGTAGTGGCCACAGGAATCCAAATGGCAATTGTAGTTGGAGGCGGTAATATTTTTAGAGGTGTGAAAGCAGCCTCTAAGGGAATGGATAGGGCAACGGCAGATTATGTTGGTATGATTGCCACTGTGATGAATGCTATTACTTTACAGGATGCCCTGGAACAAACAGGAGTACCAACAAGAGTCCAAACAGCGATCGCTATGCAGGAACTAGCCGAACCTTACATTCGCCGCCGAGCTATTCGCCATTTAGAAAAAGGGCGAGTGGTAGTTTTTGGTGCGGGTTCTGGTAATCCATTTTTTACCACTGACACTACTGCCGCTCTCAGAGCAGCAGAAATTGATGCAGAGGTAATTTTTAAGGCCACTAAAGTCGATGGGGTCTATGATTCTGACCCACATAAGAATCCAGAGGCCAAATTATATGAGTCCCTGACTTATGGGGAAGTATTAACTCAAGACTTACGGGTGATGGATAGTACGGCGATCGCTCTTTGTAAAGAAAATCATATCCCGATTATTGTATTTAACCTTTCAGTTTCGGGTAATATCCGTAAAGCTGTTATGGGAGAAAAAATTGGAACTATTGTAGGAGGTTTTGATGAATCTAGAAGAAGCTGAAGAGAAGATGCAAAAAGCAATTGAAGCGACTAAAAATTCCTTCAATACTATTAGAACCGGAAGAGCTAATGCTTCTCTTTTAGACAGAATAACAGTGGACTATTATGGAGCGCCAACTCCACTCAAATCTATGGCAAATATTGGTGTACCAGATGCTAGTACAATTACTATTCAACCTTTTGATAAAAGTAGTCTCGGTCTGATTGAAAAAGCTATTAATATGTCAGACGTTGGTTTAACTCCCAACAACGACGGATCTATTGTTAGGTTAAATATTCCTCCACTAACAACTGAACGTCGTCAAGAAATGGTTAAGTTAGCAGCAAAACTTGCAGAAGAGGGGAAAGTTTCTATCCGGAATATTCGTCGTGATGCTGTAGATTCAGTTCGTAAACAAGAAAAAAAGAGCGATATTTCTAAAGATGAATCACGAGATTTGCAAGACAAAATTCAAAAGAAAACAGATAAATACATCGCCAAAATAGATGACTTACTAGCTGCTAAAGAAAAGGATATTACGACAGTTTAAAAAAAACTTGAAAATAACAGATAAGTAAGCATTTAGCCATCAGCTATAACCTATAAATAATGAGTTAAAACTCATTATTTGCAAGTATTGAGCTGTCAGATATGAGCTATAGCAATTAACACATTAAGTTGTAATATTTTATCCTAGGGGTTTGGTCTCCAAACCAAACTGAAAATTGGGTAAAAAGACTAAACCCCTACAGTTTTTTTCACAAATAATTTCATACTGCTATACAGCGTTTTTTTGAGATCCAGAAAAAGAGTATTAAAAATGTATAGAGATTTGGGTTACTCTTGTAATGCTAAAGAATATAAAACAGCATTAAATACTGAAAAACCTAAGGGAATAGGAACTCGATAAGTACGCTTTTTTATTAGACAAAATCTGAATCTAAATTTACATCTCATTTAAAAACACTATATGAGCTATCAGCTATGAGTTTACCATTTCTCATGCATGAATGCTACATAAGATTGGGTGGAAACCGACCCCTAACCCCTCCTAGGAGGGGAGTGTGGGAAGTGTGGGAGGTATGTGGAGAGTAAAAGTAGGAAAAATCTATACTAACAGACGAATAAGAGACTGTTTGTAAAATAAATATTAAGAGATCATCACTTGTGGCTAAAATCTAAAAGCGGTAATACTTCAAGGGATTGAAAAAAAGGTAGATAGAGAAGTATTCAATACTTATTTTCTTTTCTTAGATTCTTCAGACAAATATTTGTCTTGATTGTTTTCTCCTTATTCCCTATTCCCTGTTCCCTATTCCCTGTTCCCTATTCCCTGTTCCCAGTTAAGTGTTCCCTATCTCCTTTTTATATTTCCTGATACATTCAGTCTCTAATTGTCAAAAACAGACTTTTAATCTTAGTCATTATTGAGGTGTTGAAGTATAGCTGAAATATAGAATTAATGCATGGTAATTGGTAATTGGTATTATTAACTCATTATCTTGGCTCAAAAAATTAGTCTCCAAGAAGTAAAATATATTTGCCCAGCATGAACCAGGGAAAAAAAGGCTATCTACTAACCTTAGTAAGTTATTACCTTCAAAAGCCAAATGCTGAAACATATAAACAAAAGTAAAAAGTAATACCAAATTCAAAAAAGGTTGTTACATTCCAATTTGTGATTTATTCCTACAGTTTAATACTTTATAGCTTGTATTCATTGTCACTCATTAAAGTTTTTTCCTCCATTTTTTGTCTATTTATCTTTCCTGGTTCCGGCATTACCTATCTCTTTTTACCTGTTCTATCACGCTCTGCAATATTTTATGAAAATGGTATAAAAAATTAAAAATCAAAACACCTGTATATCGACAACATATTCAAAATCGACTATATTAGAGAATAATAGGTAAAGTGGGAAATCTTAACTTTTACAGGAGGTGCTTTTATAAATAATTTGAGTAATTCAATTACTTATCTATTATATTAGAAACCTCCCCTAAGAAATAGACCCTTTCCCCCCCCCTAACAAATCATAAAAAATCTCAGTATTAAAGTTAGAAGAAATGTTTGATTGTATAATCGTAGGAGCAGGCCCAGCAGGAGGTACAGCAGCTTATCATTTAGCAAAAAAAGGACGTTCTGTTTTAGTCATAGAAAAAGAATCTTTCCCTAGAATTAAAGCTTGTGGTGGTGGAGTCTCTCCAGCGATCGCTCAATGGTTTGATTTTGATTTAAGCCCGGCAATTTCTCTCAAGGTAAAAGAAATTCGTTATACATGGAAATTAGAAGATCCTGTAGAAGCAAATTTGCCTGTTCCTATGTGGATGGTAAAACGAGATGTTTTTGATAATTTTCTAATTCAAAAAGCTACAGAACAAGGTGCAGAATTAAGAGACAAAACAGAAGTTACAGGTATTGAATTTAAAAGCGATTCTTGGGAAGTTAAAACAACAACGGAAACTTTTACTGGTAGTTATTTAATTGCTGCTGATGGAGCTAAAGGACCAATGTCTAAATGGTTGGGTTTTAAAGAATCTAAAAAACGGCAAAGTCTAGTTTTTGAAGCACCATTAAATGAGTCAAATCAAAAAGCAACCTTTGAATTTGGTTTAGTTAAAAATGGGAATATTTGGGGTTTCCCTAAAGCTGATTCCTATTCAATTAGTATTGCTACTTTTAGAGGTGGGGAAGCCAAAAATCTCTCTCAAGATTTGATGGAATATGCTCAACAAATTGGTGCAAATATAAGTCAAAATAAATTATTAGAACATGACATTTCTCTATGGGATGGAGATAAAAATCTTCACACTCAAAATGCTGTCTTGGCAGGAGAAGCAGCAAGTTTATCAGACCCCTTATCAGCAGAAGGAATTCGCCCTTCAATTTTTAGTGGTGTAAAAGCTGCTGAAGCGATCAATCAAGCGTTGGGAGGCGATGGAGATGCTCTGAAAAAATATACTCAGATAGTTAATGAAGAATGGGGTGCGGATATGGTTTGGGCGAGTCGTTTAGCTGGAGCATTTTATCGGTTTCCGAAAGTAGCTTATACAGTAGGGGTTAAGTTACCGGCAGCTACGACAGTAATGAGTAGAATTTTGTGTGGAGAATTGCGTTATGCGGATATTGCTAATACTGCTATTAAGAAGTTGAGTAGTAGTTTTTTACCAGGAAGAGGTTGAATAGGCAAGTGTGGGGAGTCTGGGGAGTCTGGGAGAGTCCAGTAGTAGGCTGACGCATTAAAAATGGTGCAATAAGTGTAGTGAACTGACACAGCTAAAACTGTGCAGAGCGCTTTTTTCTGATGTAACATTTAAGGTGTGTCGGTCTAGTCGAAAATTTTTACTATTCATTTATTCGGATGAGTGCTTCATAAAATGAATTGATTATTGCTCAATACGCAATAGTCGGAAAATTTTCACTACCCATCTCCTCTGGCGGGGTGGGTGCTTCATAAAATGAATTGATTATTGCTCAATACGCAATAGTCGGAAATTTTCACGATCCATCCCCTCTGGCTGGGTGCTTCACAAAATGTATTAACTATGGCGTCTAGAGCAATAGTCGGAAATTTTTACTATTTATCTCTTCGGATAGAGTGCTTCATAAAATGAATTGATTATTGCTCTTAAGGCAATAGAAGAAAAATTTCACTACCCATCCCCTCTGCTTGGGTGCTTCAGGAAATGTATTAACTCTGGCGTCTAGAGCAATAGTCGGAAAATTTTCACTACCCATCTCCTCTGACTGGGTGCTTTAGGAAATAAATTGATTATTGCTCTATCCGCAATAGTCGGAAATTTTCACTACTCATCTCCTCTGGCGGAGTGCTTCAGGAAATGTATTGACTCTGGCGTCTAGAGCAATAGTCGGAAAATCTTGACTATCCATCCCCTCTGGTGGGATGCTTCAGAAAATGAATTGATTATTGCTCTATCCGCAATAGTCAGAAATTTTTCACGATCCATCTCCTCTTGCGGAGTGCTTCAGGAAATGTATTAACTCTGGCATATAGAGCAATAGAAGAAAAATTTCACTACCCATCTCCTCTGGCGGAGTGCTTCAGAAAATGAATTGATTATTGCTCTTAAGGCAATAGAAGAAAAATTCCACTATCCATCTCCTCTGGCGGGGGTGCTTCAGCAAATGTATTGATTCTAGCTCTTAAGGCAATAGAAGAAAAATTCCACTATCCATCTCCTCTGGCGGAGTGCTTCAGGAAATGTATTAACTCTGGCGTATAGAGCAATAGTCAAAAATTTTTACTATCCATCTCCTCGGACGGAGTGCTTCAGGAAATGTATTAACTCTGGCGTATAGAGCAATAGTCGGAAAATTTGACTATTCATCTCCTCTGGCGGAGTGCTTCAGAAAATGAATTAATCATTTATCTATACGCAATAGTCAAAAATTTCACTATCCATCTCCTAGAACAATCCGTCGTAACACACCATTTTTTTTTAATTGTTGTTGGGTTTTGGGTTCCTCAACCCAACCTACGCTTATTGCTACATAATTAATTAGATAATATCTCCTGAAGGTTACTCTACTCTATGTATAAGACAATAGAGAAATAACTAACAGTACAGCATTATTTTTACTATCATGCTTAGTTGCTTCCTTAGTTATATTTAGTTGTCCTGTATTAAATATCTCTTCCTATGAATAAACTAAATCTAAATCCAATTACCATAGTTATTGTCACTACTCTACTTATTATTAGTTTTTTTGTTAGTAGTAGTGTTTACGCAGCAGAAATTAACGATTTTAAATATACAACGGAGTGTACAACTAGAGGGTCGGGATATAGTCATAGATATTCATGTACTTCAGAATGGTATGAACATAAATTACCGTCAGACTTTGTTTATACAGTCGAGAGTCTCCAAAAATATCCTGCATCAAAAAATGGCTCTGATAATCAATGTGACTCTGTGTGGGATAATTATATTGAACTAATCCCAGGAACAGGAATTAAAGCGCCACAAAACTTAAAGACTCGAGCTCATGCAAGAAGTCCTTATGTTGATTGGAAAGGACACAATCAGGGATCTCGTGGTTGGTCAAAATGTGTCTTTGAAGGTAAATATACAAAGTTCCGTTAATGGGGTATACATCTAAAACTAAAGAAGCTACATTTTGGCATTGCTAAACTAAGAGATGAATCTTTGCAGAAAAGAAAGGTAAACTCATTTTTTACTTTCCTTTCTGTAAAACTATAATTCATCCCATATATATGCAATATCACATTTTAAATCCATTAACCCTGTCGCCACTACTAGCGACCTTTAACTTCTGGATGGTTATCTATCCAGAAGTGTTCGTCAAGGATACCAATATCACGAGCTACGGAATAATTCTGCTGGAGAATCTATCCAATCTATAGGAATTTTACTAATACCAATAGGCACTCTAACTTTCACATTTCTATAGATAGTCTACAGTCACTAAATCGAATTCCTCCTCTTGTTCTTTCTTATAACAAAGATTCTGAAAAAGTTCAGTTAGTAGATTACGACCTTTTATTCTTTCGCAAATATATTGGAGAAAAGAACTTGCCTTGGTCGTGGTTACGACAAGATTAGCCTCAAATTTATAACCTATTTTTTGATATTATTTATAATCATTTTAAGGGAATGAAAAAAATAAACTTTACTATTTCCAGAAGCACTGATAACTGATAACTGATAACTGATAACTGATTAAAATGCCAACCTTAATAAAGAAGGAAGTAAAGAACCAATAGCGTGTACAAATTGATTAGGCTTTTCTGGTTCTGGAGGATTCAAACGTAAGTCAATAATTTCCACCAAATATTGTGATAATTCTTCACCCTCTTTACTACCTTTAGAAACAAAAATCTCCTTAGATTTTTCAGCATCTGCAAGAGCTGCTTCAAGACTTCCCAAGTCAGCAAGAGCCATACTTCTTGCAAAATAAGCAGCAGCTAAATCAGACTTCATACTAATAGCTTGGTTATAATATCTAACAGCATCCTTATAATGTCCTGCCTTTGCTTCAGCAATTCCTAACCGATAAAAATCTTCAGCTTCACCAACATTAGATGGCATTCCAATAGCACCTAACAAAAAAGCACTTTTTAGGTCAACACCTGTTAAATTCGCACCAGTTAAATAAGCACTTCTTAAATCTGTACCAGCCAAATTTGCCCCAGATAAATTAGCACCAGTTAAATTCGCACCAAATAAACTTGCACCAGCCAAATTTGCACCAGATAAATTTGCCCCTGTTAAATTCGCCCGACTGAGATTAGCTCCACTCAAGTTGTTAAACTGAGCCAGTTTGTTACCAAACCGACTCGTCTTCAGAACTGGACGTGAGACTTTCACCTCATCACAGCTCCTCTCTTAAACGTCCCTTGTCATGGGTACATCCTGCTTCAGGGTTAGCATATCGTCAATCCATATATAATTTTCAGGTAAATCCTGCGGTTTAAATTTTGGATATGTCTTTTTGTCTGAAGCCGTTTTACTGTCGTGGCAATGTCGGTGCAACAATTGTTTGTTTTTGTATGTGTTGTCACCACCTTTAGACCTTGGTTTTATATGGTCAACTTCCATAAGGTCATTCGGACTAAAGGTTAGTCCACAGAATGCGCATTTATTTTTCTGCCTTTTTAGCAGTGCCGTGACTTCTTTCCTTACGCCTGGATGTTTGCCGATTCTACTACTCCAATAAGTCCAGTCACCGTCATAAGGGGATTTATTACCTCTCACTTTGACGTGCCTTATAATAGGAACATCTGAGTGTTGGTAAGTCATATATTCGCCATCGTTAAGTACCCAATTCCTGGTTTTAATTCTGGGGAAATACTTTTCCTTAACCCATTCAGCCGACTTATTTGGATGCCTTCTACTCGCCCATCTCCATAGTCTCTTCCATAAAAGCATATCCATTTTACTGAATGCTTCTTTACTGACTGCTGTTGAGAAGTAGTTAGCCCATCCTCTTATTACCGGGTTTAATTTAGCTATTAAAGCTCTAGCAGGGGCAGTTTTATTATTACTGCATATATCCGCCAATTTCCGATAATGAGTTTTAATACTCTTTGAGGACGGTTTTATCAACGTTTTGAATCCTTGTTTAGTTGACTTAACCTCCCATTGCCTGATTGTGAATCCTAAGAAGTCAAACCCAGGTTTATTACCTTCATATTCTTCTAAGGTGTGGGCAATTTTGGTTTTTTCTGGTTTTAGTTCTAATCCTACTTGGTTTAACCATTCCTGTATTACGGCTTTAGCTTGTAGCACTACTTTAATGTCCTCATGTAGGATAACGAAGTCATCAGCATAGCGTATAAGGTTAAGGCTATGGCGTTTGTCTCGTTTTGACATTTTCCCCCCACTTGTATATTCTAGAGGGAGTTTTTCGGCAAATTCCATTAGCCTTTCTTCCATACCGTGTAAGGCGATGTTTGCTAGTAAGGGACTTATTACCCCGGACTGTGGTGTACCTTCCACAGTGCTTGAGAATTGTTTATTGTCAAATACCCCAGATTTTAACCATTGTTTGGTTAGTCGTCTGTAAGGAGATTGACCTATTTTTCTCAACAGTGCATCATGGTTAATTCGGTCAAAACATTTAGATATATCAGCATCAAGCACATATTTTGGTTTGAGACCGATACTTTTAAAAATAGCTCCAATAGCATCATGTGTTGACCGTCCTGGTCTAAAACCATAACTGTTAGGTTCAAAGCGTGCTTCCCATTCTGGTTCCATACCCAACTTAACCAGAGCTTGTAATGCACGGTCGTACATTGTGGGGATTCCAAGAGGTCTCTTTTCATCCCTCCCTGGTTTTGGTATCCAGACTCTACGGGTTGGACTTGCTTTAAGGTATTGCGTGTTTAATAAATCAACCAAGTTAAATCTCTGCATGGGGGGTAGATTTTTAATACCATCTACCCCAGCAGTTTTCTTGCCTTGGTTATCCTGAGTCACGCGCCTAACAGCTAGCAACCTAGCGTAATAACTTTTGGTCAGAAGTCTTTGGTATTTACGCATCTTGCGGATTTCGCCACGGCTGGATGCTCTGTAAATTAACTTTTGCAACTTAAATACATTCTTCTCAACCCGTTTCCAATTAATATCCTTCCATTTGAGATTTGGATTAATACAAACCGGGTCTGGTATATCGTCTGTATCCCATGCCACGCTTAAAAAGGGCTTTGGATTAACCAATCTTCTTTTTAGTGTTTTGGCCTTATTCATCGCTTGCTCATTACCTTACATTACGTCTAACAGTGGGTACGTCAGCTCAATGAGCTTTTTACCCAATCCTACTCTCTCTAAGACCTACAACCGCTGTGCAGATTGACCTTGAATGGCTTCCTAAGTTATCGACCTATATTCTTAGGTGTCTTAGAGATGTTTCCTCGTTCCCTTATTCCTTTATTTCGACTGATTTAGTGGGGCAAAATCTCCCGGAGGGTTCGATATGGTTGTTGATAACCCCAGAACTATAAGGTTATCCATTGACCCCCTGACTTTTGTCCTACATTCCATAGCTACCTTTGAAATGGTTCTTAGTAACGAGAGTTTGATTACCTTCCTATTCGTCCACTTGTCAGCCTTTGCTTGCGGTATCGTTCCTCGGTAACTGGTCCGCATCCCGCTTTTAAACCAGCTTCAGGGATTGATGTTCAGTCGCTACCCTGTGGTCTATGCTGTCAACCTAACAACAAGGCGGATGGAATTTCACCACCAAGGTAATAAGAGTTATTCACAAGTCGAGGTTTTTCCTCATGTATTGACTTGGAACGGCCATTTATACCCAGTTTTCCTGGTTTAGTGGCCAACGAGTCGCACAGCTCCCTCTAAGTTAGCACCTTGAAGACTTGCCAATACCAAACCAACACCAGTTAGTTCGCAATTAGGACATTGTTTACTAGATAATAGTTTTTGTGTATGTTGGATATTCTCAGCAATAGCTTGAAGATTAGGAAAAACTGTAGTAAAAACTAAGACAGCAGAAAAAATTTTAAGTCTCATTTTTAAAGATTTAAAAAATAGCATATTTTGGTGCTATGTTAACACCAAATTGATCAACCTAACCCTAAATATAGAAGCTTAAGAAACCCGGTTTCTCAGGGGAAAGTAAAAGTATCGGCGAAACTAGAAACCCGGTTTCTAGTGTTTCTAGTTTCTAATAGATATCTACTAGATATCTACAAATAACAAAAAAGAAAATTAATTATCCCACAGAAATTATTAATTCCTTCCCCCCTACTCCCTACTCCCTCTTTTCCAGAGGGATAGCTCTGCTAAATTCTTCATAACTTGTACCATCTGGCATAATTGCTGCTTGGAGAGCTGCTCCAGCCAAATTAATATCAGAAATATTAGCACCCAAAAGACTCGCTCCATTTAAGTCAGCAGCACTTAAAATAGCCTCTGTTAAATCTGCTCTGGTTAGATTTGCCCCTATTAAGTCTGCTCCTGCCATGTCTGCTCTGGTGAGATTAGCACCAATTAAGTCAGCTTCATTGAGAATAGCTCGTCGGAAATTAACACCATATAAGTTAGCTCCATGTAAATCTGTTTCATAGAGGATAGCTCTTGACAGGTCAGCATCTATCATATTAACTTGACTACAATTAGCACGACTTAAGTCTGCTTTGGTAAGTTTAGCTCTTGTTATATCTGCTTTGGTAAGTTTAGCTCCTACTAGAAGGGCGTCAGACAAATTTGCTTCACTTAAATCGTTAAACTAAGCCAGGTAAGTTACCCTACCCGACTCGTCTTCAGAACCGGACGTGAGACTTTCACCTCATCACGGCTCCTCTCCTAAACGTCCCTTTTCATGGGTACATCCTGCTTGACAAGTTAACATATCGTCAATCCATATATAGTTATCAGCTTGGTACTGTGCCTTAAATTTTGGATATGTTTTATTGTCTAAAGCAGTTTTCGTGTCGTGGCAATGTCGGTGCAACAGTTGTTTATTTTTGAGCGTGTTGTCACCACCTTCAGACCTTGGTTTTATATGGTCAATTTCCATAAGGTCATTTGACCTAAAGGTTAGTCCACAAAATGCGCATTTATTATTTTGCCGTTTTAACAGCGTTGTGACTTCTTTCCTTACGCCTGGATATTTGCCGATCCTGTTACTCCAATAAGTCCAGTTGCCGTCATAAGGTGATGCAGCACCTTTCACTTTGATGTGTCTTACAATAGGTACATCTGAGTGTCGGTTTAGTATATAACCATTGTCGTTAAGTTCCCAATTTCTGGTACTATTGACTTTGGAGAAATACTTTTTCTTCACCCATTGAGCCGACTTATTTGGATGCCTCCTACTTGCCCATCTCCATAGTCTTTTCCATTGGAGGTCATCCAGTTTGTTGAATACCTCTTTACTGACTACGGTAGAGTAGTAGTTAGCCCATCCTCTTATTATCGGATTTAACTTAGCGATTATTGCATTAGCAGGAGAGGTTTTGTGGGAATTACATATATCCGCCATTTTCCGATAATGAGTTTTGATACTCTTAGAGGACGGTTTAATCAGCGTCTTAAATCCTTGTTTAGTTGACTTTACCTTCCACTGCCTGACATTGAATCCTAAGAAGTCAAATCCGGGTTGATTTCCTTCATATTCCTCCAAGGTGTGGGCAATTTTGGTTTTTTCTGGTTTTAGTTCTAATCCTATCTGGCTTAACCATTCCTGTATTACGGTTTTAGCTTGTAACACTACTTTGATATCTTCGTGCAGGATTACAAAGTCATCAGCATAGCGTATTAAGGACAATGCGCATTTATTATCTCGCTTTCTTCCTGGTAAGATTTCAGCGAATTTGCTTAAGCACTCTTCCATACCGTGTAGGGCGATGTTTGCTAGTAGAGGTGATATTACCCCGGAGTGTGGTGTACCTTCCACAGTGTTTGAGAATTTTTTATTGTCAAATACCCCGGACTTTAGCCATTGTTTGATTAATCGTCGATAAGGTGTCTGACCTATTTTTCTCAACAGTGCATCATGGTTAATTCGGTCAAAACATTTGGATATATCAGCATCTAATACATATTTAGGTTTATGGTTGATGCTTATAAAGATGGCCTCTATGGCATCATGTGTTGACCGTCCTGGTCTAAAACCATAGCTATTAGGTTCAAAACTTGCCTCCCACTCTGGTTCCATGCCCAACTTAACCAAGGCTTGTAACGCCCTATCATACATGGTAGGTATGCCTAATGGACGTTTTTCATCTCTCCCTGGTTTTGGTATCCAGACTCTGCGGGTAGGACTTGCTTTAAGAAATCGTGACCCTAACATATCTACAAGGTTGAGTCTCTGCATTGGAGGTAGATTTTTAATACCATCTATTCCAGCAGTTTTCTTACCTTGATTATCCTGGGTCACGCGCCTAACAGCTAGCAACAAGGCGTAATAACTTTTGGTCAGAAGTCTTTGATATTTACGCATCTTGCGGATTTCGCCACGGCTGGATGCTCTGTAAATTAATTTTTGCAACTTAAATACAAATTTTTCTACCTTCTTCCAGTTAATATCTTTCCATTTTAGGTTTGGATTAATACATACTGGGTCTGGTATATCGTCTGTATCCCATGCCACGCTTAAAAAGCGAGTGCGTAATTCTGAGGTCTCCTCAGAATGTAAGACGCACTCAAGAAAGGGTTTAGGATTGCCTAAATGTCTTTTTAGTGTTTTAGCTTTATTCATTGCTAATTATTACCTTACATTACGTCTAACAGTGGGTACGTCAGCTTGATAGCTTTTTACCCAATCCTACTCTCCCTAAGACCTACAACTTTTTGTGTAGATTGACCTTGAATGGCTTCCTAAGTTATCGACCTATATTCTTAGGTGTCTTAGAGAGGTTTCCTCGTTCCCTTATACCTTTATTACGGCTGATTTAGTGAGGTAGAGTCTCCCGGAGGGTTCGGTATGATTGCTGATAATTCCAGAGTTATAAGATTATCCAAAGACCCCCTGACTTTTGTCCTACATCCCATAGCTACCTTTGGAATGGTTTCTAATAACGAGAGTTTAAACTACTTCCTATTCGTCTACTTGTCAGCCTTTGCTCGCGGTATCGTTCCTCGGTAACTGGTCCGCATCCCGCTTTTAGACCAGCTTCGGAGATTGATGTTCAGTCTCTACTCCGTGGTCTATGCTGTCAACCCAACAACAGGGCAGATGGAATTTCACCATCAAGGATATAAGAGTTATTCACAAGTCGAGGTTGTCCTCATGTATTGACTTGGAATGGCCATTTATACCTAGATTCCTAGTTTAGTGGCCAACGAGTCGCACAACTCCAATTAGATTCGCTCCACTGAGATTCGCTTTGGTCAGATTTACTCTACTAAGATTTGCCCGACTCAGGTTTGCACCTGTTAAGTCAGCTTCAAAAAAATTAGCGCCTTCTAAATTAGCTTCTAGTAAATGTGCTTCATGTAAGTATAGGCCACTGAAATTTCTTTCTCCTCTTGCATATTGCCTTAATAATTCGTCTATTTCCATAATTTTATTTCCATAATTTGGTTAATCATCAATTTTCTTTGATATATACTCATAGCAGAATTGATCGACAGGATTTTATAGCCCTAGGGGCAAGTCAGAAGTCTGAAGTTATAGCTAAGAAGGAATTGGTTAGGACATGAACTGATGATAAATCTTAGAGTAGGAAATGTTTTTCCCACTGTTCCCTGTTCCCTGCTATAGAAGTAATCCCTGACTGAGTTTCAGAATTTAGTAATGTCCTAACCTTTGCTTCGATTGCTATACCAATGTCTACTCCCTAAATGCATAGTGCTATATCTTGTTAATTCTGTAACTCAAATTTATCCTGCCTCATTATTTTGATACAGGTATTCCAATATTAATTCAGAAAATCATATTATTAACTATTCAGGTATTAGCAGTTAGCTCTCAGCTTTTTAAATTAATTAAGCAAGTATTCGTTTAACTTCTACTACATTTTCAACTAGAGAATTGAAGCACAAAAAAAACGAGTTTGAGTTGTCAAATCAATTCACGCATTAAAAATTATTAACTCGCTCATTATAACCTCTGCCTATTTGCTCCGCATTCCGCAGGAAAGTCAGAGGCTTTAAATAAGGAAAATATTTTTGATTTTTTTGCTCTGGATGAAGAACGAGGCTTGAATTCTTAATTCAACAATTATTGAAATTAAGTTATAACCAAAATTTTTGAACTTTAGAATGCGCGAATTTTGAATTCAAAAAATAGTCAACCCATACAATTATATAGTGGTAAATGTAGATATCTTGTGGAAGCTGATAGTTAATAGCTGACCGTTGAATGCTTAGATCATAGTATCTGACTTACGGCTAATAATTGTTATATTTTCAGAGATTATCTAAAGCTTTCATAAGGAAACTTACCTTTTTTAGGGTCAAACCATTGATGTAAAAGTTGGGTATTTTTATCACTAGCAATAGTAGTATCAACAAATTTATCCCAGTCTGAATTTTCTAATGGCAAAATACAACCATAATTTTCAAAAGTAAAAGGAATTTTTGGAATTAGGGCAAACTCACTAAAATTTTTATTTTGTTGCCAAATTGCTCCTAGTAACAAAATACCGTCACTAGCAATAGCATCAATTTTACCCTCAGATAATTGATTAATTCCTTCGGTTCTATTAGTAACTGTCTGCCAATTTGCATTAGGATAAATAGGGCGAAATTCCTGCTCGGTAGTTGTACCTTCTAATAAGCCTATTGATATTTTTTCCCTAGTACCTTTGATTGGGTTAAACTTTTCTGCATCTGTTTTTTTGACTAACAATTGAATTCCTGTAGTGAAAAAAGGAATGGAAAAATATACTACTTTCTCCCTGTCATTATTAATAGTTGTAGCTGCACAAACAATATCTATTTTTCCATCTTTAATTAGTTGAAAACGTTCTTCTAGAGATACTTCTTGCAATTCTAGTTTAATTGGTTTACCCAACTCTTGCTCTAGACGTTGATGAATTAATTTAATTAATTCAACTGAATAACCTTCTAATTGATTGGTTTGACTGTTAATGTAGCTAAATGGAACTGCATCACTTCTAACTCCTGCTTTTAATACCCCCGTTTGTTGAATTTTTCTAATACAGTTTCTGCCAAACTTGGCAAAGGAAAACTAATCAAAAATATACTGATTAAATAGCTAGTTATTTGATTGAAAAAGTCAGCAGGTATCAGGAACCAGGAAACAGATGAATTAATCATAAAAATCCATATATAGATAAGGAATAGCGAATAGGAAGTAGATTGCATCAGAAGCAATTTATAATTTCTAATTTCCTTATAAAGAATAGGAAGTAGATTGCATCGGAAACAATTTATAACTTCTGACTTCGTTCAAACTTTTCCAAGGAAAAATCATCAAAAATATACTGATTAAATAGCTAGTTATTTGATTGAAAAAGTCAGCAGGAATCAGGAAGTAGGAAACAAATGAGTTAATCATAAAAATCAATATAGAGATAGGAAATAGGGAATAGGAAGTAGATTGTATCGGCAGCAACTTCTGACTTCTAATTTCGTTATGAAAAATAGGAAGTAGATTGCATCGGAAACAATTTATAACTTCTGACTTCGTTCAAACTTTGCCAAAGAAAACTCATAAAAAATATGCTAATTAAATAGCTAGTTATTTCATTGAAAAAGTCAGCAGGAATCAGGAAGTAGGAAACAAATGAGTTAATCATAAAAATCAATATAGAGATAGGAAATAGGGAATAGGAAGTAGATTGTATCGGCAGCAACTTCTGACTTCTAATTTCGTTATGAAAAATAGGAAGTAGATTGCATCGGAAACAATTTATAACTTCTGACTTCGTTCAAACTTTGCCAAAGAAAACTCATAAAAAATATGCTGATTAAATAGATAATTATTTGATTGAAAAAGTAAGCAGGAATCAGAAAGTAGGAAGTAGATGAGTTAATCATAAAAATCAATATAGGGAATAGGGAGTAGGGAATAGGGACTAATTTTTAGCAAACATTTATTAAATTGGTATAAGTATAACAATTTGCTTTTTGATAAATATTTAATTTGGTTTAAAATTCCGATATAGAATTATACCAATTTTCAAAAAGAATGTTACGAATAGTAAGGGCAATAAAAATATTTTTCAGGATATGTCTATTTGACAAAAAAGATAATTTACGACCTAAAAAATGGTATTGAAGCCATTCATTCTGACTCCTAAAAAAATCTCCTATTATATAAAACTTGTATTATATCATACCTAACAAGGAAATTTCTTGATAATTGGCTACAATTTGCTATTTAATCAGGTATTAAGATTAAAAAATCACCAAAAAACTGCTGAGGAGAAAAGACAATGGCAAAGGTGATTTTTTATGAGAAACCAGGCTGTAAAAACAATACTAAGCAAAAGACTTTGCTAGAAGCAGCAGGTCATCAATTAGAAACTCATAACTTGTTGAAAGAAGCTTGGACAAAAGATAATTTGCGTCTATTTTTTGGCGATCGCCCAGTAGCGGAGTGGTTTAATAAAGCAGCTCCGAAAGTTAAATCTGGAGAAGTAGTTCCCGAACAAACTGATGCAGAAACTGCCCTAACAATGATGCTTAATGACCCATTATTAATTCGTCGTCCTCTAATTCAAGTAGGCGATCGCCGAGAGGTGGGATTTGATGTTGAAATTGTTAATAATTGGGTTGGTTTAGAAGCTGTAGATGAGACTCAAAAAGCAAAAAGTGACGAGTTGATGAGTCAAGATTTACAAACTTGTCCAAATAGTCATCATCATCATCATTAGAGTCTAAAAAAACCTATTTTTATCTCTAAATTTTCCTAATCTCTCGTTAGATAATTTTCTAGCGGGAGATATTTCCATACTTTATAGATTAAAGAACTACTATAGTGATGATTATTTTATGTGTTGAATATATTTATTTTCAAAACCAGTTTTATGATTAAATAGGGTTGAGATTTCAAACCTATACTATCTTAGGAGGTTAATTATGGCTGATGGATTTGAACTGCGAAATACTCCGGGGAAAGGAGAAGGAATATTTGCTACTTGCTCCTTTCAAGCTGGGGACACCGTAATGAGGAGTTTTCCCTAATTTCCGCAAATATATACAATTACGAATACTGTTACTTAAGGGAGTTTTAAATTCTTCAATAGTCTCTATCTTGCCTCCCAAAATTTTGACAACTTCTGGTAAATTAACCTGTTCATCAATTGTGAAATTTCCTCAATATAAAATTCCAACCCTACTTAATTCTCAAACTTATTCATAAACTATTTTTGACCTTTGAATCGATGACTTTTGCCTTGCGTGTAGTGCTACACATCTGAATTGATAATATCTCTTGTACTTTTCTGTGCACCTTGACCAGATTTAGCAAAATAAATGCCAAGTAACACAATAGTAAATGCAATCCAATTAATAAAATTTAATTTTTCAGAAAAGATAATCCAAGCAAAAATTGCTGTAAGAATAGGTCCGAGTAATAGAAAAAGGGAAACAAATCCCGCAGAAAATTGCTTCAGACTATGAATAAAAATCAAATTTCCCAAACCTAGACAAAATATTCCTAAACAGATAACTGTCAACCATCCCGACCAAGATGAGGGAAATAATTGAGGGTCAGTAACAAGTGCAAGAGGCAGAAGTAAAATACTCCTAAAAAAACACGTCCAGAATAGTATAGTTGTAGCTGAAAACTGATTTCTGAGTCGTTCATAAATCAGATAACCAACGCCATAAAATAGGGCAGAAAGTAAAGCTAAACCATCACCAATCAAATATTGACTGCCAAATTGTAAATCGGAAAATGCGATCGCACTTGAGCCAAGAGACGCTAAAATTACTCCCACCACAAACCGCCTATTAAAAGATTGATTTAAAAATAGCCATCCCCCAAAAGTTGCAAAAATAGGAGTCAGGTTATGAAGTAAATTAGAGTTTGTAACGCTGGTTTGATTTAAAGACCAAGCCCAAAATAATAAACACATTAAATCAACAATTGCTGATAACAAGAAAATACCCAAATGATTAATAATTTTATTCTCTTGGCTAGGAGTAGATTCACAAGCTAATAGAGGGATAAAGTTTGTAATTTGATTCCATAATCCCAAAAAAATTGTCGCAATCCATAAGCGATTAAAAATTGTTGCATTTGCTCCAATTTCTTGTTCGCTCAATCTAATTAAAATGGCAGCAAAGGAAAGAAAAAAAACACCTAACAGTAATAGACTAAAGGGAATAATTATTGATACAAAATTTTTGCGATACTGTTGAGTTTCAGATTGAATTGTCATTATTTATCGGTCAATCAAGGGAATGAATAAGGGAATAATACCAAAGTTGGAAAAGTTTGGCTACATATTCTCAAATTTGGCTTAGGAATTTTGAGAAAAAACAGTAATAATTTTCTAGTTGTTTGGATTGAAATGCAACTATAGATAAATATTTAGACAGACATAATATCAGCGAATTTTTAGATTTTTTTGACACCAAGCAAAGGTTTTTG
Source organism: Okeania sp. SIO3I5 (assembly GCF_010672085.1). Taxonomy (GTDB): domain Bacteria; phylum Cyanobacteriota; class Cyanobacteriia; order Cyanobacteriales; family Microcoleaceae; genus Trichodesmium. Next base: position 291 of record NZ_JAAHHT010000186.1, on the reverse strand, counting down.
ACTAGGTACATCAATTGGACGGGGATAATGTATTGGAGTTTTACTTAATTTCCGCAAATCGCAAATATATACAATTACGAATAGGGAATAATACCAAAGTTGAAAAAGTTTGGCTACATATTCTCAAATTTGGCTTAGGAGTTTTGAGAAAAAACAGTAATAATTTTCTAGTTGTTTGGATTGAAATGCAACTATAGATAAATATTTAGGGTTTGCTGATTAAATATGAAAGCATTAACAGGCAAAGGTTGTAGCATTTTTTAGTCCTGAAAAAGTACCAGCTTTTTGAGA
>NZ_JAAHHT010000185.1 GCF_010672085.1 Okeania sp. SIO3I5 | reverse complement strand
GATTAATCCGCAAAATATATTAGTTTATGGTCATTCTTTAGGTGGAGCTATTGCTATTGAGTTAGCTACAAGACACCCAGAAATGGCAGGATTAATCATCAAAAGTTCTTTTACTTCTATGGAAAATATGGTCAATTATCAGGGTGGGATTTATAAATTTTTTCCTGTAAAATTACTACTACATCAAAAATTTGACTCAATTTCAAAACTCAGAAAATTAGAACTACCAATTTTGTTAATTCATGGCACAGAGGATTCATTAGTTCCCCCTTATATGAGCGAAGAATTATTTGCAGTTACTCCTGCTAAAATTAAAGATTTATATATAGTTCCTGGTGCAGCTCATAATAATGTGACTGCTATTGCAGGTGATGAGTATTTACATAGAATTAATCAGTTTGTCAATCAATTAAAACATCATTATCCTAACTTAAAATAGGTTTTTTAAAGTAGTCTGAAAATTTTAAAGGTATTCTTGCTAATCCTTAATAAAATATTGAATTTTTTAGATTAAGTTTGATTAGTTAGCTATAATAAAAATGTTTTTCTTAACCTCAAGTATAGTCTCTTGAAAAATTCCTGTTACTAAAAAAATCACTTTTATTGAAAAATTTTGGTTTAAATCCTCCTCTTTTAAGGGGATAATAAATAAAAATTTTCATAATTAGTCAATCCTCTTCTTTTCAAGGAGAGGGAATTATTAATTATTCATTATTAATTGTTGAACTCCTTTAAGGGGATGAAAAAGCGGTCATTTTGCTACGCATAACTACGTTAACGGCTGTCGCCGACATGAACTAATAACTGATAACTGATAACTGAAATGACTCCCTACTTCCTAAAACTTTTCTTGTGGGTATTCAGTTTTAAAGATACATAATATTATCCACAATTTCGACAGGAATTCAATATTCAGAATATTAATTTTATAAATGTTTGATAAATCTACTATAGAGAAAAGGTAGTATTGACAAAAAAATAATCCTGTGATAGAACAAAGAAGCTGTATAAAGCTGTTAGTCAAGATAAAATAGTATAACAATCAATAAACAATAAATTAGGAGACAATGCCTAAAATGAGTTTACTAAATAAGGTATTTGAAGCTTACAATGGACATCGAGTTGCATTCTCGCAACAAGAAGCAATAGCTGCTATTGCGGTGTCTGCCATTGCTTCAGATGGTTATCTTTTAGAACAAGAAACAGAACGAGTTATAGTGCTTTTGTCTCAAATGGAAATGTTTAAAAGCTATTCAGAAAAACAGATTACAAATATGCTGAATAGGTTGTTAAATACACTCACCGAAAAAGGAATTAATAATTTAGTAGATCTAGCCAATGATTCATTACATCCAGAGTATAAAGAAACAGCTTTTTCATTAGCTACTGACATAATTTTAGTAGATGGGGTTTTATCTAGTAAAGAACAAGTGTTTTTAACTCGTTTGTTTCAGGTCTTGGAAATGTCTACAGAAAAAGCTTCAACAATTTTTAAAGCTAAATTAGAAATCCATCAGGTTAGTAAAAAGCAGTCTAAAAGGTATAAAACTTATCAAAATTCTGAACAGTAGATGAAATTTAATTTGACCAGAAAATTATTAATTATAAACATACCAGATAACTTATTTAATTAACCTATTTATAGGCAATAATTTTTTTGTAAGCTTGAATAGTTTGTGTGGCGATCGCCTGCCAACTATAACTATTTTCAGCTAGCTTTTTAGCATTTAAACCTCGACGTTTCCTTTCTGCTTCATTCTGCAAAGTTGACTTAATTAAACTAGCAATTTCTTCTATTTGACAACCACCAACCCAACCTGCTTCTGCACTTGCCACATCTTGACAAATATGAACCTGGTCTGAAATAACTACTGGAGTACCTGCCACCATTGCCTCTGCTACTGCAATGCCAAAATTCTCATAATAAGAAGGCAATACAAATAAGTCAGCAATTTGTAATAAACTTGTCTTGATTTCCCCTGTAACAAACCCTGTTATTTTTGTAAATTTAGCAAGAGGTGAAGCCTTGATTTGTGAGTGAATTTTTGCCTCATAATTAGGGTCTTGAGGATTTCCACCTGCTAGAATAAATTGAAAATCTATCCCTTCTGCCAATAACTTTTCTAAAGCAGGTAATAATAAATCTAATCCTTTTTTTGGTTCAATACGAGACATAAATAAAATCATAGGATGTTTAATTTCTATTCCTTGAGATTGAAGACAATTAACCAAATTTTCATCTGGAATATTCTCTGGAGGATTCACACCTAAAGGAATGACTAAATCTTTTGTCGATAAACCAAATCTTTCGGAAACTTTCGCTTCTTGTGTAGTAGTAAAATGAAGCCCAGCAGCATGAGCAATATTCCGCTTTTCTAACAAAGAAACATAAATTTTTTTGAGTTGTTTTTTCTTGCGTAAATCAGCAGGATCTAAAGTTCCTAAAGGTCTTAAAATATAGGGTAAATTATTAGCACGAGCAACAGTTGCAGCGATGGTAGTTACTGGTGAAAAAAGAGCATGAATATGAGCCAAGTCAAACTCAAGAGCGTGTTGATTTAACCATTGTAATAATGGTAGAGAAAACTTATAACGACGGAATGGAGAACAACGAAAATAACGAATTTGATAACCATTTTGTTGAACAGGTTGATCAAGAGGAACATCTAAAGGTGGTTGACCAACATCCCCATTAGAATCTGTAGTAAGGATGGTAACATCTATATTTTGAGCAGCAAGGGCAGTAGAAAGTCCGAGCACCATTTGACTTGGCCCGCCATAAACAAGTGATATAGATGGTATTATTTGTAATATTCGCATAAATTTTGTCTGAACTTTTGAGGATGGTGAGGTACACTTAATCTCTTTGCAGTTCAGCCTTCTTATCTTTAACAACCTGGAAGGTTGAACTGCCAAAATTACTAAATAAAATTTTGTACCTCACTAACTCTGAAATTGCTGTAAATTTCCTGTAGATATTCACTCTTTGGTTTACACTCTCCGATACCAGCGGACATGATATTATTTCTGCCATCCTGCACTAGGGGCGAATGAGTATTTGCCTCTACTTTTGACTTCAGGTATATCTACTCAACGGCGATCGCCATTAATCTAGCGCCCTACACCTTGGACCTCTGCCAGCTCTTGCATTTTCTGAGGCATAGCAAGCGACAATGCTCACAGCGTTGCAAGCTCTCGGATCGCCCTGACTGCAGAAACGAGCTAAGTTGCCAACACCGCCAGCTTGACTAACCAACTGCAAAAAATTACAAGCCCGGTTATTATTTCGCTGTCGGCAGTAATAGTTAATCTGAAGAATACCAGCCCTGCTAGCAGTTTGAACTAGGCTGCAGGCTCGGGAGTTTCCTTGTCCACAGAGGATACCTAACCTACCACAACTCTGAGCATTTCCATCTTCGTAGCAACTGTAGTAAAGGTCATTAAGTCGATTTGACCTTGCAGGTGATGCTATGGATAAGACTGTAGCGACAGTTAGTAATCCCACAAATATCCGTTTCATGCTTGATAACTGAATTTTTTGGGTTTATTGTGAGAATTATACCATGTTTTATATCATGTCCGGTTGAATAGTTATAAATAATTAGGGAGGAGTCAGGAGACTCGAGACAGGAGACAGAAGAAAAGAATGTACCAGAAGAAAGAAGTGTTTTTATCACGCTCTTATCCGGACATAGTATTACATAAAATATTGTCAGTATTTACAGCAATTTCGGAGGCGCGTGAGGTACAAAATTTTATTTGGTAATTTTGGCAGTTCAACCTTCCAAGTTGTTACAGCCTAGAAGGCTGAACTGCAAATAGATTAAGTGTACTTCAGCTTTGTTGAATAGGTTGCTCAAGAGGAACATCTAAAGGTGGTTGACCAAAATCCCCATTAGAATCTGTAGTAAGGATGTTCAAGAATTTAGAATTTAGAATTTAGAATTTAGAATTACCTCTCCTTGAAAAGAAGAGGATTGACGAACAGGAAAATTTTTATTTATTATCCCCTATCCAAGGGGAGGCTTTAAACCACAATATTTCGGTAACATCTATATTTTGAGCAGCAAGGGCAGTAGAAAGTCCGAGCACCATTTGACTTTGCCCCCCATAAATAAGAGAGATAGATGGTACTATTTGTAATATTCGCATAAATTTATCTTAAATTTTGCTTAATAAAACTGATACAATTTAAGAGGGAGCGATCGCTACTAAATAGACATCTCCAATAATCAAAAATAAAATCAATTATCCTACAGAAATCATAAATTATTTCTCCCTAATCTCTGCTCCCTGCTCCCTACTACCTCTTTATTCCTCTACACTTTCAAAATACAGAACAGAGAAATGGTATGAAAATTTAATCTTAATACCATTTCCCAGGCATTAGTGCTGTACTTGGGCAATACTTCAGTTATCAACTAATCACCACAAACCAAATCACTTTTTTCCTAATTTTAGCTAAGTTAATGTTAATTATTCTTATGTTTGCTTCTGCCGTAAGGAAGTCCCATGTAACGTCCCTACTGTGCTCCTGGGAGTGGTTAGGGGTAGGTCCCTTGCTCAAGAAAGCGTAGAAAAGTTTTTGAGAAATAATATTATACCATCCTAATGATTAATTTTTGTTGTCGATTTTCGACAATGTTTAAAAATTCTTTTGTCGATTGTAGCAAAGTTGATGTTGAATGTATTGCCATGACTGCTTTTTCGACTTTTTAATTAAAACTGTCGAAAATCGACAACTTTTTTTTCTATTCATACATTATTATTAATAATATAAGTTATTCATAATCTTTGAAAGGGGTGATGAAAGAAGGGGGGAGTCACCCCCAACCCCGGTGTTGACGCTGTATCTTTTTTCCTTAGTCTTTAAGTAGATAGGGCTTGCTGATTAAATATCAAAAGTATTGACAGATATAAGGTGTGAGGAGTTTTAGAGCTTTAAAAAGTGCGAGCTTTTCGGTTGCAGCGATCTCAAAAAGTGAGGATTTTGGGGTAACGTGAGACATAAAAATGACTCTTACTCTTTTTTCGACCGCCTTCTCTATAACTCCCATTTCTCCTGTAGGGGCTGCCGTTACCCTTACTACTCCCTAAGACCTACGGACGTTGCATAACAAAAATGCGTTTTCGTATAGGGAATGGGAGCAAACATGTCGCGTAGCGTTAACGTTTGCTCCCATGAGTCAGGAAAGTTGTGCTTTAGGTAAACATCTATACCCTACCTTAACAAAAAGACTTGATTCAGCAAACCCTAGATATAGAAGGATCGACTGGAATAACTTGAAAAACTTTGAAAGACTTGAATTAGAAAATGAAAGAAGTTGATTTCACAGTTGCTATCCCTACCTATAATGGTGAAACCCGTCTCCCAGATGTATTAGACAGATTAAAATCACAAATAAATACCGAACACTTCTCATGGGAAATAATTGTAGTCGATAATAATAGTACAGATACGACTGCTAAAGTAGTAGCAGATTATCAAGCTAACTGGCCTAAATTAATTCCATTGAGATATGCTTTTGCTCCAAAGCAAGGAGCTGCATTTGCTAGACAAAGAGCAGTAGAAAAAGCCAGAGGAGAATTTATTGGTTTTTTAGATGATGATAACTTACCTGAGCCTGAGTGGGTATCCCAAGCTTATGCTTTTGGGAAAAATCATCCTCAAGTTGGCGCTTTTGGCAGTCAGATTCATGGATACTTTTTTGAGCAGAATTCAAAATTAGAACTTCCAGAGAAATTGAAAGAAATAGCTTGTTTTTTAGCGATTGTAGAACGAGGTAATCAACCACGTTTATACGATCCTAAACATAAGATGTTACCTCCTGGTGCTGGAGTAGTAGTTCGCAAACAAGCGTGGGAAAAAGCGGTTCCAAAGACGTTGTTCTTGAATCATACGGGTAAAGAAGCTGGATTAGCTAGTGAAGATTTAGAAGCTCTAATAAATATTCAGCAAGCAGGATGGGAAATTTGGTACAACCCTGCAATGGTAGTATATCATAAAATTCCTAATTCACGACTGGAAAAAGATTACTTACTAGCCCTAGTTCGCTGTGTAGGTTTGAGCCGAAATCGTTTGAGAATGATGACTCTCAAGAGTTGGCAAAAACCTTTAGCTTTTCCCGCATACATGGCTAATGATTGGCGACGATTAGTGCTTCACCTGATTAAAAAACGTAAGTCAATCAAAAGTGATACTGCCACAGTTTGCAAGACAGAATTTCTGTGGAATACGATCAAAAGTCCCTTTTTCTTGTATGCTCAACAACGAGAGTCTCAAGCTAAAGCCAGAAGTTACCCACCAATCGCTAAAAGTGAAGATTGGTTAGAGAGTATTGCCACAGCTTTTGAAGAAGAAAACTTCTGTCTTTATACTCAAAGTATATTTCCTATTAGCAACCAAGATTTAAACAGAAAACATTCGGAAATTCTGCTGCGAATTGAGGACAGAAAAGGCCGAATTATATTACCTGGAGAGTTTATACCTACTGCTGAACGTTATAATTTGATGGGAACTATTGACAGATTCGTTATTCGGAAGTTGTTTACTCGACTTTCTCAGGTATCTCAAGACAATGACTGTTTGTATGAGATTAATATTAGTGCTGCTAGTATCAATGATGAAAAATTCATAAATTTCTTGTATCAGCAGTTTAATATCTATGGAATTTCACCAGAAACAATTAGTTTAGGAATCAGTGAAAAGATTGCTATTACTAATATAGAACAAGCAACAAAACTAATGAATAGTTGTAAAGAAATTGGTTTTCAGTTTACCTTAGATAATGTTAGTCGTTCTAGTTTAATGCCTGAGTATCTCAAACAACTACCTATAGATTATCTGAAAATTGATGGTCAATTAGTCAAGGGAGTTGCTAATCATCAGAAAAATATTAGAGGAATAGAACAAATCCATAATCTCGGTTATCAATTAGGTATTAAGACCATTGCAGAAGCTGTTGAAAACGGCAATATAATGGAAAATATTAAACTTATAGGAGTGGATTATGCCCAAGGATATGCCATAAATTATCCTCAACCTTTGATCTTTACATTTACTGAAGATCAAATGAATAATTTCAACTTAAATACAGTTAGTTCTTAGGTTCAGAAAATGGTTGTTACTAATGGATAATTGATAATTGATAATTGATCATTAATCCCTAGAGGTTTAAAGCCTCTCCTTTTAAGGAAAAAAAAGTGCTAGGAGATTTCCCCACTTGGTTAAAACCATTAGATTTAACTAGAGGTAATTATTCATTAATTCATTATCCATTCATAAACTAATTTTTCTGAGATAAATTGGCAGTTATGGCAAGTGAAGCAAAGGTTAGGATCGAATCAATTAGAAGTGAACAGAATAAAAAGTGTGACGATCAGGACTAACGCAGATGAAGCCAGAAACCCGGTTTTTCATAGCTCTCTTTTGTTAAAAACAAGGGTTTATCGTAAAAACCGGGTTTCTTTGTGTAATACCATTTTCATAAAATATTGCTACAGTTAAAGAACAGGTGAAAGAAGATAAGGAACGTCGGAACCAGGAAAGATAAATAGACAAAAAATGGAGGAAAAAACTTTAATTTTGACAATGAATGCAAGCGATAAAGTATTAAATTGTCGGAATAAATCACAAATTGGAATGTAACAGCCTTTTTTGAATTTGGTATAACTCCTAACTATCTAAAGTTATAGTTTTTAACTCATATCTTAATTTTTACTTAACTTCAACTGCTATAAATGCAACATAAGTTATGATTGACAATATATATAAAGTCTCTATGAAACAGGTGAAATTCACGGTAGCTATCCCTACTTATAATGGGGAAAAACGTTTACCAAAAGTTCTGGATAAGTTGCGAGAGCAAATTAACACTGAACATTTTGATTGGGAAATTCTGGTTGTTGATAATAACAGTAAAGATAGTACCGCAGAAATAGTTAAAAATTACCAAAAAAATTGGTCAGAAGCTTATGATTTAAGATATTATTTTGAAGTAGAACAAGGGGCTGCTTTTGCAAGACAACGAGCAATTAGAGAAGCAAAAACTGAACTTGTAGGTTTTCTAGATGATGATGTTATACCTGCTTCTGATTGGGTAGCAGCAGCTTATGAATTTGGTCAAAAATATCCTCAAGCAGGAGCATTCGGTGGTCAAATTCATGGAGATTTTGAAGTTCCCCCACCAGAAAATTTTAAAAGAATACAATCTTTTCTGGCAATAAGAGAAAGAGGGTTAAAAGCACATTTATATTCTCCAGAGAAGTTAATTTTGCCTCCATCTGCTTCTTGGGTAATCCGTAAAAAAGCTTGGTTAGATAATGTTCCGAGTCGTCCTACTTTAGGGGGAAGAGCAAAAGGTTCAATGATTCAAGGCGACGATTATGAACCTTTATTATATATGCATAAAGCAGGTTGGGAAATATGGTATAATCCTGAGATGCAAGTGGCTCATCATATACCTAAATCTAGGCTAGAAAAAGATTATTTAATTTCATTAATTAGAGGCTCTTGTTTATGTATTTGTTACTTGCGAATGATTGGTGCTAAAACCTGGGAAAAACCATTTATTATGGTGAAAATCATGTTAGGCAGCCTGAAAAGAACAATACAACATATAGTGAAATATAAATGGCAAGTCAGAACTGACTTAATTGCTAGTTGTGAAATGGAGTTTTACTTAAGTAGTTTTGCTAGTCCTTTTTACTTCTTAAAAACATTACTTTTGTCTAGGAGATTGTCATGAAAAAACCTGTAATTGCTATTGGATTAGATGCTGCCGATCCTAATCTACTGGAAAAATGGTTTGAAAAAGGGCATTTGAAAAACCTCAATCAACTGCGACAAACAGGAGCTTATAGCCGTTTAAGTAATACTGTCAATTACAATAATATTCCCACGGAAACATCCTCAACAGAACGACTTTGGGTGATGTTTGGTACGGGTTGTCTACCTAATAAAACTGGGTATTGGACTCCTGTACACTATAATTCAGACAGTTATGAAGTAAGCCACGATACGGTTAACGGAGGCTATGATTATAAAGAATATCCCCCTTTTTATGCTCTTGAGGATCGCAGAGTAGCTACGTTTGATGTGCCAATATCTTCTCTTTCTGAGGGGGTAAATGGCTTGCAAATTCTGGGTTGGGGAGGTCATGCACCTCATACTCCTAGTCATTCTCAACCTCCCGAAGTTTTGCCAGATATAATTAAGAAATATGGTAAAAATCCTGTCCTTCACAAAGATTATGGATATTGGTGGGACAAAAACTATTTTAACCGAATTACAAAGGGATTAAAGGTTAGTATATCTAATCGTGTGGAGATATGTAAAGATTTACTGAAGCGAGAAGAATGGGATTTATTCTTAACAGTTTTCGCTGAGACTCACACTGCAGGTCATGATTTCTGGCATCTGAGTCAAGAGGATAATCCTCTTTACCCTTATAAAAAAGGTGATAGCGATACCATGCTGGAAGCTTTTGAGGATATTGATCGAGCTATTGGGGATATTGTAGCAGAAGTTCCTGACGATGCTTATGTGTTAGTTTTTGCTGTTCACGGTATGGGAAATAATGTTACTGATATGTTCAGTATGACTTTTCTTCCTGAACTGCTGTATCGGTATAGTTTTCCTGGAAAAGTCGGTATTGCTCCTGGTAAATTGGGAAAAACACCACCTTCACTAATTACTAATCCTAAACGAAAAAGTTGGTCAGGAGAAGTATGGCAACGACGTTACAATCCTAATCCAATTAAGCAGTTTTTACAACAGTGGACTCCAAGTAAATTTGATAAGTTTTTAGCTGTAGGAGAAGAGTCACATTTAGTTTCTCCTTATGAATTACGAGAAAAATCATCAGCATTGCATTGGATGCCTGGTATGTGGTATCAACCTTTATGGCATAAAATGAAAGCGTTTGCTTTACCAGCTTTTGCCGCAGGACATATTCGTATTAATCTTAAAGGAAGAGAAGGAAAAGGTATTGTTGAACCTGCTGATTATAATGCTACTTGCGATGAGTTGACAGAATATCTTTATCGTCTCAAGGATGCTAGGACAGGAGAATCAATTGTTAAAGATGTGGTGCGAACTCGGACAGAGGAAAATGCACTAAGTTGCGATCGTTTACTTCCTGATCCAGATTTAGTAGTCTTGTGGGAAGAAAGTCCAAGTGATGTGATAGATAGTCCTGATTTGGGCAGGATTGGTCCTCTTACTTACTATCGTAGTGGCGGACATCGAACTGATGGATTTTTATTAGCAAAAGGTCCGGGGATTGAAGCTAATTCCGATTTACCAGAAGGTCAGGCGATCGATATTGCACCTACTATTTTAGAGTTGATGGAAGCTAAAATTCCTGAATATTTTGATGGTAAATCTCTATTAGAAATCTCTAGAAAAGAGGTAGTAGGGAGTAGGGAAAGATAATGAATAATGGATAATTGATAATTGATAATTGATAATGAATTAGTTTGCTAAACTTAGTACAAAAATTTGATCTTTTTAGATATAAAAAGGGTTAACGTTTTTCGTACAAGAATTTTCAACTCTAAATAGTTATCAATTATTAAAATTATCAATTATTTTGAGCTTTTTGAGTAAGTCTGAGTAAGTTTAGTTGAGCAGTTGCTATACGATTATAATACCAATTTACAGCAATGCATGAGGATGGTGAGGTACAGTTAAAGGTTAATCTATATCCTTGCAGTTTAGCCTTCAAGGCTGTAACAACCTGGAAGGTTGTGTTACCACTCATTACTAACAGGTTTCCAGCTTTTAACAAAAAAAAATTTTGTACTTCACTAACTCCGAAATTGCTGTAAACAGAATTAGGCATTGTTGAAATATTTAAGATGATATTACCTACAAAAATTATTCGTAAGTTGAGAAGATTTAGTGTAATTACTACTGACTCACTCTTAGAAAAAAGACTACTTCCAGGCAGTGATAATTATCAAAAATTTATTATTCTTTGTACAGCAAGAACGGGTTCAAATTTTTTGTGTAGTCTTCTACAATCTCACAGTAAAATTAGAGCATTTGCAGAAGTTTTTCATAAAGACTCTAAACGAAAAAAAATTTTTTGGGATTATCCTGGTTATAATTCCGAAGAATTCTGGGAAATGAGAGAAAATCATCCGATTCAGTTTATGGATAATATTGTTTTTCGTGATTTTCCCAAATCGGTATCAGCAGTGGGGTTTAAATTGTTTTATAACCATGCTCAAGCTGAAAATGAAAAATGTATTTGGGAACGTCTTAAGCAGATAAAAGACTTAAAAATAATTCATCTTAAACGTCAAAATTTGCTTCAGCAATATGTATCTTTAACTAAAGCAAGACAGAGTAAACAATGGGTTGTTAAAGCTAATAATAGTAACTCCAAAGGAGATAGTTTGAGGCTAGAAATAGATTATGATAATTGTATTGAGCATTTTGAAACTCTACAAAATTTACAAAGGGAATATGATAATTTATTTGCCGAACATCAGATTCTTGAGGTAATCTATGAAAATCTTGCTAAAGACTACATTAATGAAACTAAGAAAATTCAAGAATTTCTAGGTGTTCCCTATCAAAAATTATATCCATATACCTATAAACAAACACAAGAATCACTGTCACAGATTATTATCAATTATTCAGAATTGAAAGAAAAATTTCAAGAAACTCCTTGGATAGATTATTTTGAAGGATAGTAAATAATATATAGCAATTCCCACAGTTATGAAGTACATTTACAATCCCCCTAAATCCCCCTTAGAAAGGGGGACTTTGAAGACTCCCCCCTTACAAAGGGGGGCAGGGGGGATATATAAAACTGTACCTCTTATATTAAAGAATTATGTTAAAGAACTACTATAATTAAAAATTTAACAAATAAAAATAAATAATGACAGAAAACTATTATCAAAAAAACGATCAAAACCTGATAGATTACCAATTATATCAGTTTCAAGATTTAGAATTAAGAGGACCTAAATCAAATTATGAAAATAATATTTCCTACTTGGGTGCAGCTCAGACTTTTGGTCGATATTGTTTAAATCCATTTCCAAGAATTTTAGGTGATAAACTTAAGATAGGTACTCTTAATTTTGGTGCGGGAGGAATAGGTCCATCATATTTTATTGAACAACCATTAATTATAGATTCAGCGAATAAATCTAAGTTAGTTGTGGTTCAATTTGTATCTGGTAGGAGTGTTAGTAATTCTGTTTATGAATCTTTAGGAGGTGCGGTAGTAGTCAGAAGAATAGATAACCAAAAAATGAGGTCGGAGAATGCAATTAAAGATTTGATTGACGGGAAAGATAAAAGGGGATTAGAAAAGAATTTTCTTAAAGATTTAATTGCGGAAACTAGACAAAATTATGTGACAGAAATGATTGAATTATTAAATGCGATTAAAGTACCTAAAGTTCTGTTTTGGTTTTCTGTTCGTACTCCTCAATATCAAGAAAGTTATGGGAAAAATTTGATTCACAAACTTAGCGAATTTGTCGAAAAAAAATCAAAAAATCGTATAGGTATTTTACGAAGTCGCAGTCCTTTAAATAGTTTGTTTGGAGAGTTTCCTCAATTAGTTAATCAAGAAATGATTGAGCAAATTAAACCTCATAGTGATTTTTATGTAGAGTGCGTCACTAAGGTGGGATTGCCTCAAAAATTAATTGATTTTAACGGAAATAAGAAGGGAGTAAATAGATATTATCCTTCTCCAGAAATGCACATTAAAGCTGCCGAAATGCTTTACCCAGTTTGTCAAGAAATCTTAGATACGAATTGAATAATTAATAATTAATAATTAATAATTAATAATTACCTCTTCTTAGAAATAATTTGTAGTAAGGTTTAATTCTGAATAATAAAGCTTTGATCACAAACAGTTTTGACGCAAAGAAACCGGGTTTTTAGGATAAATCGTTGTTTTTAACAACAGGACTAAAGCCATGGGAACCCAGAAACCCGGTTTCTCGTAGAAACCGGGTTTCTTTGCGTAAGTCCTGACAAACTAAAAGCAATAGCTGATAGCTGATAGCTGAATGCTTACGATACTAATAATGAAGAAAATGCCAAGATATAAAGCTAAAGTATTTAATAAAATTCAAGTATTGATATTGATAGGATTCTTGATATTATTAACTATTTATTCCTGTACTCAAGAAACAACAAGAAATAGTAATATTAGCATAGCAAATAATCATAATGTTAATGGTGTTATATCTGGAGAATTGAAACAATGGCACAAGATAACTATTACTTTTGATGGGTTAAATACCTCTGAGAATTCCAATCCTAATCCCTTCCGTGACTATCGACTGAATGTAACTTTTTCTCATGGAAATCATATTTATACAGTTCCTGGTTACTACGCTGCTGATGGTAATGCAGCAGAAACAAGTGCCGACACTGGGAATAAATGGCAAGTGAATTTTATGCCAGATGAAGTAGGTGAGTGGAATTATGTAGCTTCTTTTCGCCAAGGAAGATGGATAGCAGTAAATGACAATCTAGAAGCAGGAAAAGCTATTGCTTTTGATGGTGCAAAAGGTTCGTTTATTGTTACTGAAACTGATAAAAATAACCCTGATTTTCGCAGTAGAGGTTTGCTAAATTATGTAGGCAAACACTACCTCCAGTTTAAAGGTACAGGGGAATATTTTCTCAAAGGTGGTGCTAATAGTCCAGAAAATTTTTTAGCTTACTATGAATTTGATAATACTCAGACTGATAAACACAAATATCAACCACATGAGAGAGATTGGAAACCAGGAGATTCACTATGGCAAGAAAATAAAGGTAAAAATATTATCGGAGCATTGAATTATCTATCTAGCAAGGGTATGAATGTTGTTTATTTCTTAACTATGAATGTCAAAGGAGACGGAGATGATGTTTTTCCTTGGATTAGTAAAAATCAGCGCGATCGCTTTGATTGTAGTAAACTTGCTCAGTGGGAAATTGTCTTTTCCCACATGGATAAACTAGGATTAATGCTTCATGTTGTGACTCAAGAAACGGAAAATGATCAATTACTGAATTGGGGAAGACTTGGTAATTTACGCCAACTTTACTATCGAGAATTAATTGCTCGTTTTGCCCATCATCCTGCTTTAATTTGGAATCTTGGTGAGGAGAATACAAATACAACTAAACAACTTAAAGAATTTGCTAACTATTTTCATAATCACGATCCATACAACCATCCTCTTGTTGTTCATACCTATCCTTCGGAGCAAGAAAAAGTATATCAACCTCTTCTTGGAGATGAGAATTTTACTGGAGCTTCTCTACAAATGAAGAAAGTAAACAAAACTCATACTCAGACACAGAAATGGATTGATGAGTCAGGAAAAGTAGGGCATAAATGGTTTGTTGGTGCCGATGAATTTGGTCCAGCGCAGGTAGGTGTCAAACCAGATAAAAATGATTATTGGCACGATGATGTCCGAAAGGAAGGACTTTGGGGTAACTTGATGGCAAATGGTTCAGGTAGTGAGTGGTATTTTGGTTATAAATTTCCCCACAATGATCTGAACTGTGAAGATTGGCGATCGCGGGATCATATGTGGGATTTAACTCGTTACGCTTTAGAGTTTTTCCATAACTATTTACCTTTCTGGGAAATGACTGACAATGATGAATTAGTTTCCAACCCAGATGCTTATGCTTTGGCAAAAATAGGTGAAATTTATGCAATTTATCTCAAAAATGGTGGCTCTACTGAGTTAGAAATTCCTACTGGAACTTATACTATTAAATGGTATAATCCCCGTCAGGGTGGTAAATTAGAAAATGGCTCAGTTAATTCAATTACTGGTTCCGGGTTAAAATCTATAGGTAATCCTCCTAGTGATAATGACAAGGATTGGACTGTATTGATCGAGCGTAACAAAAATCAAAATTCCCAAGCTGAAACTAAAAAAGATTTGCCATGAGTATGACAAAAACTCAATCTCCCTCAAAATGGTTACGGGGTAAAACTATGGTCTTGACAACATTAGTAGGATGGGTTCCCCTACCGCCTGGTATAGTATTGCGAAGTCTCCTATACCGTACTATGTTTCGGCGGATTGGTAAATCTGTCCGTATTCAATCCAGTGTTGAATTTACTGATGGTAGTTCCGTGGAAATAGGAGATGGAGTTACTATTAATCCTGGTGTTTACATTGATGTTCCACAAGGTAATGAAGTTGAGATTGGTAATCGAGTATATCTGGATCGGGATGTTCGTATTAGCACTACTGGTGAAGGTGGTAGAGTTTATCTTGGGAAACAAGTGCGCTTCGATCGCGGCGTTGATATTAAAGTTCACGAAGTTGGTAAAACTGAGATTGGCGATCGAACCTACATTGGTCCCTATACTTGTATATCTGGTTATGGTAATATCAAAATTGGTAAGGATTGTCTGATTGCTTCTCATTCAGCTATCTATGCTCATAATTATAACTTTGCCGACCTCGATCGCAAAATTGGAGAGCAAGGTTATAGCTATAAGGGAATTGTAATTGAGGATAATTGTTGGCTTGGTAGTGGGGTGAAAGTCCTCGACGGAGTTACTATTGGTGAAGGTAGTGTGATTGGTGCAGGAGCGGTGGTGACAAAAGATATTCCCCCCTACTCAGTTGCTGTTGGTGTACCAGCTAAAGTAATCTCGAAGCGAAAAGAGAACGATTAAGGATAAATATCAACCAAATTGGCAAGAAAAAGAAATTTTACAGCGCTTTTCAGATTGATAAACCACATCGTCACAACCAAAACCCTGTAGGGACGTTCCATGGAACGTCCCTACTGTGGTCTACCGTGCAGGAAAATTGCTGTAAACTATTGGCTGGCCTAAATGTCACTGACAATTTATATCATGTCCGGATAAGAGCGTGATAGAACTCCGTGAGCTGAAGCGACCAAAAAACTTGATCCTCCTTCATATCCCAAAATTTTCTCCTCTTCCCTCCTGTCTCCTGTCTCCTGTCTCCTGACTCCTCCCTCCTTATTTATAACTATTCAACCGGACATGATATTATCTATAAAAATCGTCGCATTTGTAATCGGGACAATACATTTTCATTGGAACATTATCAGGTAATCCTGTAGAGTGAATTTTGCACAACAGACCCTGATCAGAAAAGTTAGAGAACTTACATTTTAAACACAATTTATTCTGGTGATTGATTTTTGCTTGATTTAACTTTTTAATCATACAATTACGCTTGTAATTAAGAACAATTCTGTCTCTTTTTATTAACCAATCAGAATATTCATCAGCATTGTCTTTGAGGAATTTTCTAACTCTGAAAATTTGATATAACTGCATAGGTGCAGATTTTTTATAATACGGATTGTCTACCAACTTATCTGGCTCTCCTAACCTTTTAATCCACCCTTCAGACAAGTTGTATTCTGATTTTAATCTCCCTTTAGTGATATAGTTTAAACCATCTCCAGGTTGAGTATCTCCCCTATCATAATAATAAACCCAATAGAAAAATTTTTGACCATAAAAACCCACTATTCCTATGGATTTAGCGCCTTCTTTAGGTTCTAAATTTTCTTCCTTCATTTGTTTTGTTGAGATAGGATTTCCTGGTATATCAGACACATCTTTATAAGCTTTTGGCAATGATTTATCCCTAATTAATGTATCCTTATAGGAATAAATATAATATTTTGGGTTTCGGTTTTTGCTATTTCTATAATCTGGATAATCCTTATATGCTATTGGTACGGCATCATCTTTTAGATATCGGTTTAATTGTTGCAGCATATATTCAGGAGCCTCATTTTTCTTATCTTGTCTTACTTCTAAACCAGGACAATTATCTGCTTTAGGTGCTGACTTAAATTGTCTACCACATACTCTACAGCTTTTAGATTGTTGATCGTAATCGTGATAAGTGAAACTGTTCATTTTCCCCCCATGGACTAATTATTATTGTATACAAAAACAGGTAAGTCCCTGATACTAACTTACCTGTTTACTTTAATATTATAGCGCTACGCACTAGGGAATAGGGAATAGGGAATAGTAAACTGTCATATCAAATCCGATACTACCGGATTTGATATAACACTTCCATGAAGAGCAGATTTGACATTAGAAGATTTTAGACAGTTGTGAAATGAGCAGAGGTAATATCATCTGCAACCACTCCTTCAAGTACGGCTAAAACTTCATCAGTGGAAGTAACTTTAACTTCGGTGTTTGCCCCTGCATCTTGAATTGTTAAGTCATCGAAAGTTAAACCACCAGATAGTCCAAATAAATCGTTACCAAGTTCAAAGTCTATCACAACGTCTGTTCCATCTCCTTCGCTGTAGATAAACAAATCATCTCCACCACCACCAGTAAGGGTGTCATCACCAGCACCACCAGTAAGTTCGTTAGCAGCATTATCCCCTGTGAGTTCGTCATTACCATCAGAACCAATTAAGTTTTCCACACTTGTGAGAGTGTCTTCAGCAACAACAGTATTAACTATAGCATCTTCCCAAACCTCTGCTAACTTATCATAACCACTAGATTCCAGGTGGAAACCATCAGAAGTAAAGTCACTAGAAATTAGTGGAGCATTGAAGATATCTACAAAACTAACATTGTCACCAGCATCTGCCTTTGGTTGCACAACTTCGCTTTCAACGCGACCACTAAACTCAGCAGTTCTCGCCTCACGAGTAGCATTAGAAGTATTCGGTAGAATAGAAGCAACCAATACATGGGTATCTGGTGCCGCAGTAACAATTCTATCCACAAGTTCTTCTAGGTCAGCGATCGCTTGATCTGCATCATCACCTAACATAATGTCATTCGTACCTGCCATTAATAAAACCATATCTGGGTTCTGAATTTCCAAGGTATCTTCAATGGTTGTGTATGTTGGCACTTTTGGGTCATTGAAACCTTTCTTTTTCGAGACAGTATTATCTGTAAGTTGATCAATAGTCAAACCACCGCGACCTTCGTGGTCTTGATCGATATCAGAAGGACCACTGTAGGCGGTACCAACAAAATCTAAATTGTACCCAGCACCATTTAAGGACCTCCATAATTCGTTGCGATACCCACCGATACTAGACTCATTGGGGTATCCACGAGTGTTGGAGTCACCTAGAGGCAGAATTTTAAAATCTTCAGACCAAGTTTCAAACTTGCGACTGACATTACCAGTGTCGAGGTTCGCAATAACTCCACTGCTTTGGTTGTTGGCATAACTGACTGTATCATTACCATCCTCACCATCGTAGATATTGTTGCCGGAACCCCCAAATAAATTGTCGTCTCCCTCAGCTCCATTGAGAGTATCATCGCCACCAAAACCATTAATCTGGTTATCCTGTTCGTCTCCTGTTAAAATTTCTCCTGCTGCGGTACCATTAATAGTTCCTGGCGCTGGTTCTGTTGTGGGTGCTGCCACTGGGATAAATTCTACATAATCTACTCTCCCCCATTCTGCTCCTTCTGCTGTACCTGTAATTTTGATGTGTTCTCCATTTGATATCTCTAATTCTGTAAATACGGTTCGTTCTACTTGATTACTGTCGCTGACTCCATCACTCCCTAAGTCTTCGTCTAAAGTCCATTCCTCTTCTCCTGTTCCTATTTCTATGGAAATTTGACTTTCCCCATCATTTTCGTCAAAGAAACCAACTTTGACATCGTAATAACCTGTTTCTCCTGTAAATGTGTCGGCAGCAATTCCTCGTGTGACCCCTGAATTCAACAAAGAAACTACTGCACCATCGGAAGCGACACTTGTGGATTCAGTTTTGTACCCACTCAGACTCATGTCTTCTACTTCTATACGAAGTGGTGATTCATTATCTACCACTCTTAAAACTGCCGTATCCTGAGTACCTAGAGTTGCTCCATTTGTGGCGTTTGATAAAGCTAAATTAATAGTTTCATCTCCCTCTATGTCACTATCATCCACGATGGGAATATTTACAGTTTTCTGAGTTTCTCCATCGGCAAAGTTAACTGTTATAGCAGTGTCATCATAATCATCAGTCGCTGTTGCTGTACCATCGCTGGGGGTTAGTGTAACGCTGACTGCTCCACTACTACCATTGCTACGGGTTACTGTTACTTCGGCACTCGGACCATCTTCGTTCACACTGTAACTCTCATCACTCAGGGATAATGTACCTGGTCCTGTTATGGGTGCCGACACTGGGATAAATTCTACATAATCTACTCTTGCCCATTCTGTTTCTTCTGCTGTACCTGTAATTGTGATGGTTTCTCCATTTGATATCTCTAATCCTGTAAATA
>NZ_JAAHHT010000184.1:16543-19326 GCF_010672085.1 Okeania sp. SIO3I5 | reverse complement strand
GAACGATTATGGTTATGACTTATATATTTCAGGTCCTTGCCACATCGTCTATCGACCTTATAATCCAGCCAAATGTGGCGCTCATGTGTGGATTAATACTTTTGATCCAGTGCAATTTGTAGACACTGAATTTAATCTAGATCCAGCCACTGCAAGGCAAGCCTACAAAGACATTTAAGAGATAGTCTGGTTTCATTCGTCAGGCGAGTAAGGTCACCAAAAAATTATAGCGCTCACAGCAGCTTAACTGACAATAACCTCAGCCAATTTTTGCTGTTTGTTTTTGGGAAATCGTCAGAAATATTATCCAGAAGCACTGGCTGCTGCTCAACAGATTTAGTCTGAGGAATATGGCGCCCAAGTTCTCGTAGCTCTGGCTGATAAACTCTTACAAATCAACTTTACCGTTCAGGCAAAATACTCTTCACACCCTTCGCACTCGCCCAGACTTACTCTTAGACATAACAGCATTCACTCCCGTCATCTTTTCTTATTTGAGGTGAATAAGGAATCAAAAACACAGCCATTGTTATTCAAGACGTTTCCCGGTGGTGGCGGTGATTTCATTTATCAGTTATCAGTTATCAGCGATTAGTTGTCAGTTATTAGTTTCTCTAACTGAAGCTAGAAGATTAAAATACTAGAGTTGATTATTTTATGTCATAATTAATTCCAGATTAATATTTGAACAAAAAATAGATTCTACCTATGTATCAACTAACAATTAATATACCAGAAGAAACAGCCTTAGCCTTAAAATTAACCCCTGAAGAACAAAGCCCAAGAAATGAAACTAATTCCTGCCATTAAACTTTATAAATTAGGTCGTCTTTCCTCCGGTGCTGCTGCAAACTTAGCAGGTATTCCCAAAGTCCTATTTTTAACAAAATTAGCCGATTATGGTGTAGATACTTTTCAACTCACTGAAGCTGAATTAGCAGAGGAACTAAAACGTGCCTAATATTATTGTTAATACTTCACCTATTAAATATCTAAACCCAAGCTAATTTACTTGATTTACTCTCTAATTTATATGGTCAAATTATTGTTCCTAAATCTGTCGCTGAGGAACTAGCAGTTGGTCTTTCCCTCGGAATTTCTCTACCAGATATTTACTCTATTTCTTGGATTGAAATTCGTTCAGCTCAATCTAAAGCAATTTTACCGAAAAAATCGTGGTCTAAAACCTCCCCTTTTAAGGGGATAAAAAAAGAGAATTTCGTATTTCAAGCCTCTTGCTTCAGCTAGAGGTACTGATAACTGATAACTGATAACTGATAACTGAAATTACCTCTCGTGACTGAATTAGGAGCACGAGATCGAGAAGCACTAGCTTTAGCCTTAGAAATACCTGAAACTTTACTAATTTTAGATGATGGTTTAGCCAGACGTTATGCCCAGTTATTAAAACTAGAATATATTGGCACATTAGGGGTTCTTCTAAAAGCAAAACAAAAGGGATATTTGGATAGAGTTAAACCTATTCTAGATCGATTAGATACTTGAAAATTTCGTTTGGCATCATCGACTCGGAATCAGATTATACAACTGGCCGGAGAATAAGAAAGATAAGTACATTACCCGTTGAGTTGGTCTAGTAGTAGACCGACACAACCAAAATTGTGCGTTATAGATTAATTATCAATTATCCATTATCAATTATCCATTGGTGCAGACTGTTCAAATAACTGTTGAACTGACAAAATAGGCAGACTCGCATCAACAAAATCATCAGCATTGCGAGTAATAATAGCATCAAGATTCTCAGCATAAGCACAAACTAACTGAACTGCATCTTCAAAGTCTCTCAAATTAGAAGCAAAAGCAGTTTCTAAAATGTTACTATTAACGTCGCAAATTTCCATTAATGCTAATGTCATAGAAACAGCTTCTCTTGCTCGTTCAAGACTTTTAGTTTTTTTTATAACAATGTAGAAAATATCAGTTAAAGTTGTTGCTGCCACATATCCTTCTATTTGCTGAGATTTAATAGCTGTTAATAAAGTCTTTGCATCCTGAACAAATGCTTCCCGTTCCAGAAAAGCGTCTAAAATAATATTTGTGTCTACTAAGACTCTCATTTTAAATATTTCTCCACTAAACGTTCTTCGAGCATAGCTTCAACTTCTACATCATTTGGAGGTATACTATCTGTTTTTCCTATCCCAATCATCCTGTCTACAAAATCAGGTGGTAACTCTGGCCGAGGGCGAAGTTCTCGGAGCCAATAATTTGTAATTTCCTGGAGTAATAACAGGCGATCGCTCACTGATAAATTCAGAGCTTTTTTTCTTGATTATTGTAGTTTTGACATAATTTTTATTCCAACAAAAATAGCTTTTATCTAAATATTATAGTATGTATTTTACTCAAGATTTTAAATATTTTTACACTAAACTTTCTTCGAGCATAGCTTCAACTTCTACATCATTTGGAGGTATACTATCTGTTTTTCCTATCCCAATCATCCTGTCTACAAAATCAGGTGGTAACTCTGGCCGAGGGCGAAGTTCTCGGAGCCAATAATTTGTAATTTCCTGGAGTAATAACAGGCGATCGCTCACTGATAAATTCAGAGCTTTTTTTCTTGATTATTGTAGTTTTGACATAATTTTTATTCCAACAAAAATAGCTTTTATCTAAATATTATAGTATGTATTTTACTCAAGATTTTAAATATTTTTACACTAAACTTTCTTCGAGCATAGCTTCAACTTCTACATCATTTGGAGGTATACTATCTGTTTTTCCTATCCCAATCATCCTGTCTACAAAATCAGGTG
>NZ_JAAHHT010000184.1:15560-16443 GCF_010672085.1 Okeania sp. SIO3I5 | reverse complement strand
TATTTTACTCAAGATTTTAAATATTTTTACACTAAACTTTCTTCGAGCATAGCTTCAACTTCTACATCATTTGGAGGTATACTATCTGTTTTTCCTATCCCAATCATCCTGTCTACAAAATCAGGTGTTAACTCTGGCCGAGGGCGAAGTTCTCGGAGCCAATAATTTGTAATTTCCTGGAGTAATAACAGGCGATCGCTCACTGATAAATTCAGAACTTTTTTTCTTAATTCTTGTAGTTTTGACATAATTTTTATTCCAACAAAAATTGCTTTTATCTAAATATTATAGTATGTATTTTACTCAAGATTTTAAATATTTTTACACTAAACTTTCTTCCAGCATAGCTTCAACTTCTACATCATTTGGAGGTAGACTATCTGTTTTTCCGATACCTCGGAACTTGTCTAAGAAATCAGGTAGTAACTCTGGGCGAGGGCGAAATTCTCGGAGCCAATAATTTGTAATTTCCTGGAGTAATAACAGGCGATCGCTCACCGATAAATTCAGAGCTTTTTTTCTTAATTATTGTAGTTATGACATAATTTTTATTCCAACAAAAATTGCTTTTATCTAAATATTATAGTATGTATTTTACTCAAGATTTTAAATATTTTTACACTAAACTTTCTTCCAGCATAGCTTCAACTTCTACATCATTTGGAGGTAGACTATCTGTTTTTCCGATACCTCGGAACTTGTCTAAGAAATCAGGTAGTAACTCTGGGCGAGGGCGAAATTCTCGGAGCCAATAATTTGTAATTTCCTGGAGTAATAACAGGCGATCGCTCACCGATAAATTCAGAGCTTTTTTTCTTAATTATTGTAGTTATGACATAATTTTTATTCCAACAAAAATTGCTTTTATCTAAATATTATAGTA
>NZ_JAAHHT010000184.1:0-15460 GCF_010672085.1 Okeania sp. SIO3I5 | reverse complement strand
TTGTAATTTCCTGGAGTAATAACAGGCGATCGCTCACCGATAAATTCAGAGCTTTTTTTCTTAATTATTGTAGTTATGACATAATTTTTATTCCAACAAAAATTGCTTTTATCTAAATATTATAGTAGGCCGATAGTTAAAAGAAAAAAAAGTTTGCTTGAACGGTTATCATACTGATATTATGTCAGGATAATTAGTTATATTAGCCCTAACTATAGAAGTTGCTCAAGCAAAACTACAAGCTTTAATTATCACTATTCAACCGAACATGATATGAACTGTAGTCTAGCAAGTTGATATAATAGCAAAAGTTCAATTCAATTAAGATTAATTGTAAATCTTAAAATTTTCTATGCAACGACCAATTGGTATCGAGCTATTTGCAGGTGCAGGAGGTATGACTCTTGGGTTTGAACAAGCAGGATTTGATGTACCTATTTCCGTAGAATTAGACCCCATTCACTGTGCTACTCATAAGTTTAATTTTCCCTTTTGGTCTATATTATGTCGTAATGTTGCCGAACTGACAGGAGATGAAATTAGACAGTTACTAAATATTCAAAATAAAGAAATTGATGTAATTTTTGGCGGTCCTCCATGCCAAGGATTTTCTATGATTGGAAAACGTGCTTTAGACGATCCACGCAATGAACTTATCTCTCATTTTTCACGGTTAGTTTTGGAATTAAAACCCAAATATTTTGTCATAGAAAATGTCAAAGGTTTAGCTGTCGGAAAACACAATTTTTTTCTGGAAGAAGTCATTGATAAATTCTGTCAAAACGGTTATCAAGTACAACAACCTTACCAAGTTTTAAATGCTGTTAATTATGGTGTACCACAACATCGGGAAAGATTATTTATACTAGGATGTAAAAATGGTTTAAAACTACCAAACTATCCTCAAATTCAAACAGATAAAAAATTAGGAAACTATATAACTGTCTGGGATGCGATAGGAGATTTACCAGAAGTAGAAAATTATCCAGAATTATTAGAAGTAGATTGGGTAAAAGCAGAAAATGATTATGGTAAACCAAGTGAATATGCTAAAAAACTACGTAGTTTTAAACGTTTGAATAATGATTATTCTTATAAACGTGAATACGATCAGACAATATTAACCTCTAGTTTACGCACAAAACATACAGAAAAATCAATAGCAAGATTTAGTGCTACAGAACAAGGAAAAACTGAACAAGTAAGTCGCTTTTATAAACTCAATCCTGACGGTATTTCTAACACACTTAGAGCTGGAACCCCAAGTAGTAGAGGAGCCTATACTTCTCCGAGACCAATACATCCAGATACACCCAGATGTATCACAGTTAGAGAAGCAGCAAGACTACATTCATATCCTGATTGGTTTAGATTTCATGTGACAAAATGGCATGGTTTTAGACAAGTTGGTAATTCAGTTCCACCACTATTAGCAAAAGCGGTTGCTGAAGAAATTATTCAGGCTTTAAATATTCTGCCAGCTAAACCTAAAAGGAAAAAATATAAGTTAGAAAATTTAGAAAATTTAACGCTTAATATGTCTATAGCTGCCGATCTATATGGTGTCGATCGCCATACTATTGCGCCAAGAATGAAAAAATAAAAATAAAATAATTAATTGATAGAGAATCATAAAGATTTAGTAGTTATGAAGATAGAAGATTTTTTTTATGTCCAATCAAACGGATTTGATAAATTATCAATTATCCATTATTAATTATTAATTATCCATTACCCATACACAATCAAAGATTAATCAAAATCTATTTGTGTAATCTCCTCATTTACAAAGGAATTTTGAGGATAACTTTTATTCTTTAAAAATATTTCTTTCTTAGATAACTCATCTTTTTTACCCGCAAATTCAGAAGCTAATTCTTGAGTCCAAATTTTGATTTTCGGTCCCGAACTACCCAATCTAATAATCATCTCATTTGTCAGTGATACTTGAATAATTGGTTTACCATTTACATAAGTACCATTAGCACCAAAATTGATAATAATCCAACCAGACGTATTTTCCCAAATTTCTGCATGATAGTGAGAAACTATAGCATTGTAAATTATGACATCATTATCACTTGCTCTACCTATACGAATTAATGATTTTGCTCTCAAACTCCAATGTTGAACTGGAACTAATTGAGTTGGATGTAATAAGGCTAAATTAATCACTTATAATAATTATTCAATATATTTACCGAAAAATTTTGGTTTAAAGCCTCCCCTTGGATAGGGGATAATAAATAAAAATTTTCATAATTAGTCAATCCTATCAGTTTCAAGGAGAGGTAATTATTAATTATTAATTATTAATTATTAATTGTTTAAAGTAGTGTTCAAGTTAATAAAGTACAAAGTTTTAAAACTTTAAAGAATCAGAAACAAAGTTTATAGCAGGCAAAAGACAAAAGGCAACAGAAGGAAAAACATTTCCTATTCTAAGATTTACCATTGGTTTATATCCTAACTACTCTGGCTATTACTATAATATTAAACTATACCTAACTATCCACATAAAGTTATAAGTTCATAAGCCGGCATTAATTTCACATCCTATTGACTTCCAGTTAAGTGTTCCCTCTCTCAACTAGGAAATTCTTCATTAATGGATAATGGATAATGGATAATGGATAATTACCTCTCCCTAAAAGGGATGAAGATTGGCGCTCAAGGAAAAGATTTATTTCTCTTGGTTGATTGGATCTGGCGCCGGTCACCTATCCATCCCATCCTTCGGAATGCTTCCTCTTGCAGAGGAGCTTCCTCTTGCAGAGGAGCTTCCTCTTGCAGAGGAGCTTCCTCTTGCAGAGGAGCTTCGCTAACGCTAACGCTAACGCTAACAACCGCTCTCTTGGTCGATTGGATATGCCGTTTAGCTAACGCAAAACTTTCATATAGGGAATGCTCCGCAAACGTTAACGCGGAGCGACATGGAATAGGAGCATTCCCTATAAGAAAACGCGTAGCGTCCCGGAGGGAAAGGAGACCCGAAGAATGCAGAGCCGCTTCCTCTTACAGAGGAGTTGCGCTAACGCTAACAGCATCCCACCCTTCGGGAAGCTCCGCTTTTCATGTCGCTCCGCGTTAACGTAGTTATGCGTAGCAAAACGACCGCTTTTTTCCCCTTTACCCTAGGAGGCTTTAAACCTGAATTATTTAATTATTTAATTGTTTAATTATTAATTATTTATTTCGGTAAAAGCACGGCTACTTACTAATTGTTCCTGTATTGGTAAATCACTGCTGCTTTTTTATCAATCTTTTTTTGAGGAGTTAAATTTATTTGTCCCTTGAGACTTGACTCCATCAATTTTTTCTTTAGCTTCTGTGATTACTTCTTGAATTTTAGTAGAAAATTTATCTGTACTTGGCTGAGTTTTTCTAGTTTTTTTTTCTGTAGACTTACTTTGAAAATCTTCTACTTTTTGTTTAGCTTGTTCTGTCACAACCTGTGCTTTTTCTTGAGCTTGTTTTTGCACAACCTTAGCTTTTTCTTGAAATCCTATAGCTAATTTCTTGGCTTGATTTCGTGCTATATCAATATGTTCTCTAGTTCTGACTAAATCTGTTTGTAAAAAGTTCTGAAATTGATTTAATTTTTGAACTACCCCTTCAGAATAATACTGAGGATTTTCTAGAAAATTATTGACTACTATTACTCGTTTATTACCAACACTAGAAACTGCTTCCGGTTTCAGTAAATAAACACTATCTAAAACACCTTGCCAGCCATTAGATTTAAACAAATAATAAACTATTTCACCTGTTTGAATATTGACAATATATTCTACAATAAAACCTACTTTTTCTCCTGTATCAGTCCAAACTTCATTACCAATTATGTTGATAATATTATTGTTCTTTTCTAAATTATCTTGCTGTGGTTTTCCATTAACTAGAGTAGCATCAGCGCCAATAGTCTCAATTTGTTTCCAAGCAAAATATTTTTTTTCTCTACCAAATAAACCAGATTTACAGATAAAACCTATAACTTGATGAGATTGAAGATCGAGGCACAATTCTTCTATACAACCTTGATCTTCAACTTTTTCACGGTCAAGCACTAACCTTTTCAAGAGTTGACTATGTTTGATTGCCTCTGGTATTTTGTTCACAATTTTATTCCTCACACAGAGTTTTGATAAATATATTGAAGTTAGGAAGAAGAAATCAAAAAAGAAGAAAAAAAAGTAAATAATGATAGAGATAAATATTTTCTCCAATTAGAGAAGCTTCTTCCGATATGCAGAAATTTATAGCTTTCCTGTTTGTAATATTCTTATATTAAACTGGCATAAGAAGGAATTTTCAATAATAAAAGCTCTAGTCAGAAGTCAGGAGCTAGTTTCAATATCAAATAGTTGGACTTTTGCTAGTAGCTAGGAGTTAGGAGTCAGTAGGAATAGAATCTCAGCATTTTTTTGCTTGAACTTCTCTTGTTGGTAAAAGATACATTAAAATATAGAAATGGACTGATATATCTAAAATGGTGCGTTACAATTATAGCAGATAGTTAAATGCTTCTCGTAGTCAGTGATTATAGTAATAAATACGCACCTTAAACCCTTTCACTATTTTAGTTGTGTGACTCTAGTAGGAGGGAGCTGGAAGCGGTGTAGATTTACTATTGCCTTCAATATTTGTCACATCCTTTTTTCACAGTTGGTCTTATATTCTGCCTTTTCATATCTTCAGTTATAAATAAAATATTCTTCTAGGGACTTTCGATGAAACTTCTCTACTTTCCTTCCTGTTTCCTATATAGTTATTAACTCATCCCTAAGCTTCCTTTGGTACTAAGTGATAGGTTATAGGTGTAGAAGATTTGCTCAAAGATAATGGTTATTCAATCTACACCTCACCTATTATCTTTTTAATTCACTTGGGGTTTAATACCAAGTGTGAAAAAAGAATGTTACAAATAATAAGGGCGATAAAAAAACTTGCTGATTGAGATGTTTTTTTGACGAATTCAATAAGTTATGAACTAAGAATCGCGTCTAAGCTATTCCCATTTGACTCCTAACTCATTAGTCATTAGTCATTACTCATTAGTCATTAGTCATTACTCATTACTCATTACTCATTACTCATTAGTCATTAGTCATTACTCATTACTCATTACTCATTACTCATTACTCATTAGTCATTAGTCATTACTCATTACTCATTACTCATTACTCATTAGTCATTACTCATTACTCATTAGTCATTAAAAACAAGATATTTGTAGCAAACATTTATCAAATTGGTATAATCCCCATACTTTTGAACCTATTATCTAATATCAAATCCGTTAGCAATGGAAATATTATGAGAAACCGGGTTTGTAAAAGCTAGATGTTAGTATGGTGGGGCATTTAAAACAAACCCGGTTTCTACGCTTTTTTATACGGATACTACCGGATTTGATGTAAAACCTTCTGTAGTTATTATTTATAACTACTCAAGCAAACATAGTATTAGTTGATTTTTATATTACCTAATTTAGATCTCAAATAAGAGATAAGAAAAGTTGTAAAAAATCAAAATTATATTATGTTCGGTAGAACAGTTATAATTAGGCTATTTGTTTAGCTCTAGCAATAATACTAAGTAATATATTGGCTAAAACCAAACTACAAATAAAAACTTTATTGTAAGTAATTATTTGAACATGATATTAATCTCATCACAAAAAATGAAACTATTCATTGATCAACCTATTCAGCTTTTGTATCCTCAACTAATTCTTGTTGTTTAGATTCCAGATTGAACTTCGGTTTTAATGGCCTAGTTTCAAGTTTTTTTAAACTATTTTGTAGGTAATAATTTTGCCTTTCTTTAAAATTAACTCCTTGAGATTCCTCCTGGAGATATATAGCAATTTTAGGTCCACTCAAAGCCAAATTGATTATTAACCCATTGACTGCCTTAACTTTTGTGATTGGTTTACCATCAATGTATGTACCATTGCTACCTAAATTAAGAATTTCCCAATTTCCATGACTACTTTTTAATTCAACATGGTAACGAGAAACCACAGAACTATAAAGAACTACATCATTATCTGAGCAACGCCCAATTTTAATGACAGGTTGATGATCGAAAGTCCAACTTCTGATTGGCATAGACTGAAGTGGATGTAGTAGTATTAGTCTCATCACATTTGCTATTTAAGATTTTAGTAGAGCATCTGAAGATAATTGTAGATGATTTAGTTTGGTAGTGGTACAAAAGTAATAATCGGTAATAGGAAAAATCTTTAATGAAATTCTTTAATGTTTGCTAGCAAAAATTGAGAGGGACTTATGGAAATGGGGAGATGGGGAAATTAATAAATATAATTATTTTTCGTATTTCATATTAACTGGGAACAGGGAATAGAAAACATCCAACTCACCTAATACCAGTTTCAAAAAATATTGCTACATTAACTTTTTTTGTAGTGAGGGAAAACGAGGATTTTTCCAGACGGTAAAATTAGACATATCTACTTAAATAGGGAAGATAAAACAAGGAAAAGTGAGGATTAATTGATAATTTATGGATAAGAATTGATTTAATTTTTTATTTTTGGAGAACTCTATTAAATCAAAAAGAAAGATTGTCTCTATTCCCTAATCTCTTTTTTACTGTAACGATATTTTTTGAATTTTGTATAGCGTTTCTCAAGCTCTCGGAGGTACAGTTGTTTTTATTCTTTATCTATATCCTACGGAACGAGAATTACTACTCCCTACTCCCTATTCCCTGTTCCCAGTTAAGTGTTCCCTAAAACCAAAGAATTTTGTACCTCACGCTTTTTGGGAATTGCTATATAACTTCCTCCTGTTCTTTTTTCGGTTTAGTTTGTCTCCTACAAAAGAGCTATGCTAACTTATTCCTCAAAAGAGCTATGCTAACTTATTCCTCCTACGTGTCATTTCGCTACACAACAATTAAAGCATTTACCAAACATGACCTAGTAAAGCTTTGCGTTAGCTAAATGTTTCTCATATAGAATCCGGTTATATAGCATAAGTTGATAATTCTATAATTTTCAGTATTCAATCTCCCGTACGGACGTTTAGCTAAAGCACAACTTTCACATAGGGAATGCTCCGCAAACGTTAACGCGGAGCGACATGGAATAGGAGCATTCCGGAACGGAAAACGCATTAATGCTCAAGCAACGTCCGTATAGTAGGGACGTTGCATGCAACGTCCCTACTATACAATAACTATTCAACCGGATTTGATATCATGTAGTGCAGCGAAACGCTAACAAAAGTTTGGTTCTTCTCAAAAAACCTATCAAAATAATTTAATTGGGTCTGGCAACCCCACCTTGATTGACGAAATGTTTTTGGAGGGTTGCCCGTGTATCCCAATTACAGAAACAACTTCTGACTTAGTTAAAGGAAAACCTTAAGCTCAAGATTGTAATCAAAACACAATCTCAAACAAAACTCAAGAAACTTGAAATAGGAAAGAAACTAAGTCTCCTTTCCCCAAAGATATTCGATCGCCTGGTCTTAACTTATGTCGATTTCCTTTTGTTAAAGGATTATTATTGATATAAGTACCATTGGAACTACCAGTATCTTCAATATAATAACTATCTCCTTCTACTCTAATATCAGCATGACTACGAGAAACCACTTCAGAGTCAGGAAATCCCGAAACATCAATATCTGGTGGTACCCTGTCATTAGGTTTACCAATATGAATCACAGATAAATTAACTGGCAATTCAATATCTGTATCTGTTCTGATATGAAGCAACTTAGCAGATTGTTCCTGCAACTGAGTTTTGGCCGGAATTGCTTTTCCTCCAGTGGGAGATGGAGAACTTACTACTGGGGTAGCAACAGGTGTGCTAACAGCAATAGTTGGTGGGAGTTCCTCTTCCTCAATAGGATCTGGAGTATTAGGGTTGCTAGATTTTTCTAAATTGACTGTACCAGACACCAAAGGTTCTGGTGTCACTAATGGTTCTGGTTGGTCTAGGTCAGGTATATCTACTGAAGGTATATCTATATCTGCACCAGATATAGGTGATACTATGGTTGGCATCACTGCTGGATCTGTTTCGGATGAAACTTCACCTTCCTCTTTACCAGCACTAGCTTTTAGATCAAAGCCACATTGACCACAAAAGGCAGCGTCAGCTTGAACTACTGCCCCACAGTTAGGACAATTTGTAGTTACTGGTAAGGGATACGAGCAATTTTCACATATTTTTGCTCCATCAGGGTTCTCTTGATGACACTGAGGACAGACAATCATTTATCTTCTCCTTGCTATCGGTGATTTCAGTTAAAAGTATCAAAAGAGGGAGTAGGGAGTAGGGAGTAGGGGAAGGAATTAATGATTTCTGCGGGATAATTGATCTGATTTTTTATTATTGGGTATGTCTAATAATTTGTTAATTAACCTCCTAAAGATAATTAATAAATTTGACTTCCCACCCGGGCCACACTTCCCACCCGGACCACACTTCCGACTGGGGTCAAATATTAACTCCAGTTAATAACCATTGTAGTTCTCCTTGGGGTTGGATCAGGCGACTGGGATAATTCATATCATCCGCTTTTTCTGCAAATACTTGGTCTAATGCAGTTTGTTTATCTGCACCAGCAACTAGAAATATGACGCAACGTGCTTGATTAATTAATGGAACTGTAAAAGTTAATCGCGGTTGGCCATCTTTATTTCCTACGGTAATTAGGCGATCGCTTACTTTCAATGCATCTGTATGGGGAAATAAGGAAGCTGTATGACCATCACCTCCCATTCCCAGTAAAATCAAATCAAAGCTGGGAAACTCTCCTGTAGGGACTTGAAAAAATTCTTGCAAATGAGCATCATGTTTTGAGGCATCAGTTTCAGGGTTTCCTGCCCCTGTTTCCATAGGATGAATATTTGTTGGTGGTATGGGGACTCGATCTAACCAAGCTTGCCTGGCCATTCTTTCGTTACTATCTGGGTGATCGGGAGCTACATAACGTTCATCGCCCCAAAAGACATGAATTTTATCCCAAGCTAGATTTTGAGCTGCTATGGACTCATAGAGTGGTTTTGGAGTATTTCCACCAGCCAAAGCTATTGTACATTGGCCACGCTCGGCGATCGCTTCTTGAATTTTCACCAAGCAAATGTCCAAAGCTTGTTTAATTAACTGTTCTTTATCTTCTAGCAACTTAATCTGTTTGTTCATTTGATTTGTGTTATTTTGTAAAGTTTACACCCCAAAAAAATAGTGTTTTTTCTAAATTTGGGGATCAAAGCCATGCTATAGGGTTTTTGATTGAGATTCGACGCACCACCACCAAATTTTTTAGTAGGACTCAGGAGGTAGGGAGAGGTAATACAGGAAAAAGTTTGAAAAATACTCCCTATTTTACCATATCTCCATCTTCTCATCTTTATTTTAAATAGAACCTAAATGTGTTTTACATAGTTTTCTTCTATTGTCAACTATCCCTTCCGATGCACCAAGTCAGGGTTAAACACAAAAGTAAAAAAGCTACAACTCTAAGGTCATTCTACTGAGACTAATGCTACAATCAAATTAATTTCAATAACCAAAGTTAAAGCTAAGATGTGCTGCGACTACCTAGAACTTAAAAGCTAGCATTAAGAGATAAATAAAAAGAGGCTATCCTTTTAGTGTTTGCTAAATAAGGGTATTCACGAGCAGATAATTCAGCACTCATAAGTTAGTTTAGTAATTATTTTAGTAAATAGTCAGAAACAATTAAAGTTAACTCTAAAGATTTGGCAATATAGGCCGAGAGAATAACAGGAGGAATATTGAACCAATTAATATTTCTTAAGACTGGCACCATAATTTATATCTAGGTACTTAGTGAGAAGTTGACAAAAAAAAGTTTTTGAGCAATAAATAATATTTTTCTGCCACTGTCTTACTCTGAACATTTCTTAAGATTTAATTATAGTCCTATTACTAAGAAAAAAGTTATTCTACCTTCAGAATATGTACCTAAATTTGCCAAATATATGAAGTTTAAAAATCTAGAGGTAAGTTATATCAAAGAAGTCATCAAACTTTTTGCAGTTACTTGCTCCTCGGCGTCAAAAGTAACTTTGAGTTATTGTAATTTAAATCGAGTAGTAAGTCGAGAAAAATCAAATTTTTTGGCTATAACAAGAGACGGCAGTAATATACTGATTTAGTTTAGTTAGAAAAATCATAAATAAAGGAATCAAATTTATGTCTTCTCCTCAAAAATCACCTAATTATAAACGCTACTTCTTCGCCAGATTTAGTCATTTGAAAAAGCCTTTAGTTTGGGGACCAATTGGCGTATTTTCTCTAGTGCTATTATTTGCTTGGGAATTATCAGTGCATCCAGAATGGTTAACTCTTGAAGATGATGATGATTCAATATCAAACGGTAATACAATCACCGAAACTTTATCTCCTGAGGAAATTTCTATTATGAGCGATATTGGAAATTCTTCAGTTTTAATGGAAGAGTTAAAAAATGCTCAAAAACTACAAATTAATCCTCTAGCAAGTTCTCAGAAAAATTTATTGGATAGCTCTCAAAGAGAAACCAAAAATACATCTGTTAGGAATAAAAATATCATAAAGTCTGAAGAAGATTTAGTTAACCCTCTGCCCAAAATTAATATTTATGAGGGAGCGCAAACTAATAATTTACCTTCTACAAATCAACTGCCAAAGACTAAATTATCTACTAATCCTCTGTTACGCAGTATGAATTTATTAGACTCAACAAACGAGGAGGAAAAAAAAGAAAAACCTGTTAATGCTCTACAGAATGCTATGGATGAGTACCTTGGTTCCAAAAGTCAATCTCAATCTCCTTCAAATTATCAATCTCAAACAAATAATATTAACCTCTACCCAACTGAAATTAAGCCAAGAGATATTAAACCTTCTCCCATTCTAAATATACCAACATCCAATATTCCTAAATCTCAGGAAAGAAGGAATTATAATCCACCTTTAGCACCCATAAATGTTACTCCTCCAAAGCCTTACTATACTGATTTATCACGACCAACAAATCAGATAAATAACCAAACTAATTTACAGGGGTCTAATTATTTTCCTCAAAGGCAACCTGCTACTCCAAATCTGCCTCCATTAATTCCAGTAGTACCTAATAGTTTTGCTAATAATCGAAATGGGGTAAATGGAGTTAACAATTGGGGAGTTCCTAACTATTACAACAATCAAGGATATCCGCAAAATCAACAGCAATATTACTATGGAGTGAATCCTAATCAGGTAAATCAAAACTTACCACAAACTCCTTCAAACAATCCTTTTTCCAGACGTAATAATAGTTTTTATAATCGCGGATATAACCAGCGTTGGAATAATCCTTTTTAGGAATTAGAAATGATTCAATTTCTTGAGTGGGGGATTCATTAATGGATAATGGATAATGGATAATGGAGAATGGATAATTACCTCTCCCTAAAAGGGAGAGGATTGACCAAGAAGGAAAAAATTTATTTTTTTCCCCTTGAAATGGGAGGTTTTAAACCTGAATTATCTAATTATTTAATTATTTAATTATTTAATTATTTAATTATTTCGGTAAGGGAATAAGCTTAGTGGACTGACGCACCTAAAATAATGCAATAGTAGGGGCGGGTTCTACGTTGTCTCTGTCTGGTGCTTCAGAAAATGTAGTGACTATTGCTCTTGACGCAACAGAAGAAAAATTTGACGATTCATCGCCTCTGTCGGGGGTGCTTCAGGAAATGTATTGACTATTGCTCTTGACGCAACAGAAGAAAAATTTGACAATTGATCGCCTCTGCTTGGGTGCTTCAGGAAATGTATTGACTATTGCTCTTGACGCAACAGAAGAAAAATTTGACGATTCATCGCCTCTGTCTGGGTGCTTCAGAAAATGTATTGACTATTGCTCTATCCGCAACAGAAGAAAAATTTGACGATTCATCGCCTCTGTCTGGGTGCTTCAGGAAATGTAGCGACTATTGCTCTTGACGCAACAAAAGAAAAATTTGACGATTCATCGCCTCTAGCGGGTGCTTCAGAAAATGTAGTGACTATTGCTCCATCCGCAACAAAAGAGAAATTTGACGATTCATCGCCTCTGTCTGGGTGCTTCAGAAAATGTAGTGACTATTGCTCTTGACGCAACAGAAGAAAAATTTGACGATTCATCGCCTCTGTCTGGGTGCTTCAGAAAATGTAGCGACTATTGCTCTTGACGCAACAGAAGAAAAATTTGACGATTCATCGCCTCTGTCTGGGTGCTTCAGAAAATGTAGCGACTATTGCTCCATCCGCAACAAAAGAAAAATTTGACGATTCATCGCCTCTAGCGGGTGCTTCAGAAAATGTAGCGACTATTGCTCCATCCGCAACAAAAGAGAAATTTGACGATTCATCGCCTCTGTCTGGGTGCTTCAGAAAATGTAGCGACTATTGCTCCATCCGCAACAAAAGAAAAATTTGACGATTCATCGCCTCTGTCTGGGTGCTTCAGAAAATGTAGCGACTATTGCTCCATCCGCAACAAAAGAAAAATTTGACGATTCATCGCCTCTAGCGGGTGCTTCAGAAAATGTAGCGACTATTGCTCCATCCGCAACAAAAGAGAAATTTGACGATTCATCGCCTCTGCTTGGGTGCTTCAGAAAATGTAGTGACTATTGCTCTTGACGGAACAGAAGAAAAATTTGACGATTCATCGCCTCTGCCTGGGTGCTTCAGAAAATGTATTGACTCTTGCTCTATCCGCAACAAAAGAGAAATTTGACGATTCATCGCCTCTGCCGGGATGCTTCAGAAAATGTATTGACTCTTGCTCTATCCGCAACAGAAGAGAAATTTGACGATTCATCGCCTCTGTCTGGGTGCTTCAGAAAATGTAGCGACTATTGCTCTTGACGGAACAGAAGAAAAATTTGACGATTCATCGCCTCTGCCGGAGTGCTTCAGAAAATGTAGTGACTATTGCTCTTGACGCAATCGCATATTTTGAGAATTTTCAGGATTATCCTGAGTCAATTTTCTCAACTCATTTTGAATACATGATGTTGATAATAATGCTATTCGCTTACTACTTAATACACCACAAATTTCCATAGTAGTTGATAAAGCAGGGATAAGATTTTGCTCCAGTTGATAAACAATTGAATCTGTTAAATTGTACTGACGAATTAACTCTTTATCTGCTACATATCTAGGGTCATAAGCTGTTAGATCGAGCAACCAAAAATCAACCCCATAATTCTGAAGAAAATTATTAACTTCTTCTGGGTTAGGAGTATATTGAGCCTGAATTAAATCAATAGCTTTTTGACTAAATTGACGATAATATCCTACATGATAAGGTAAGCTATATTCCTGTGCGACTAAAGTAGAACGTTGAGCAAAACTAGGAATATTATTTGATTCCTTAGATATAGAAGCTATTAATGTATCTTTAGGTTGTGCTAATAAATATTCATATAATTCTTTTTCCTTGCCTTTAACATAGGATTGATTATCTATGGTTAGGTCTTGAGAAAAAGGAATAAAACTGAATAATACTAATAACAAAGCTGTACATCCGATAGATATTTTCTGTGGGAAAGTCAAACCATTTTCTAGCTGAGAAATAATTTGTTTTAAGTAACTATCCAACCAGATTATTAAAGCAACACCAGCAGCGATCGCCATAATTACTCGCAGACTATGGTAAATATATCTGTTGGGAAAATGAAGCTGAAATAAAAATATATGAGCTAGAAAAAATAATCCCACTGATGCTATGAGAATTTGAACTAATATTTCTACTTTTTCAGAAACTTGTTTTGCTAGAGAAAATTTTTCTTTTCTGAGCAAAAAAGGTAATAGTAATGAAGCTATAGCTAGTGGTGAAAATAATCCTAAAAATAAGATACCGCTCCTCGGTCCTGTGAGCCAAAAAACTAAAGGATTATGATGAAAAAAGAATGCTCTCCCATATTTACCATCAGCATAATTGAAAATAGGCTGTACTCTTGCTGCGGTAGTAGTAATAATTGGTCCGAATTCAGTAGCAGTTAATTTGTATGGTAAAAGTATTATTGCAGCAGTTATTATTCCTCCTAACCAAAGCCAATAATTTAATTG
Source organism: Okeania sp. SIO3I5 (assembly GCF_010672085.1). Taxonomy (GTDB): domain Bacteria; phylum Cyanobacteriota; class Cyanobacteriia; order Cyanobacteriales; family Microcoleaceae; genus Trichodesmium. The sequence continues at coordinate 1,362 of NZ_JAAHHT010000184.1, read as the reverse complement.
AATTGAGGTAAATTTTAACCGCTTTTGATGATAGTCAAATAGTCGAATAGTTAGGATAGTTAGTGATAGTAAAACTGTGTGGGGATAAAAAATTGCTTGGAGAGCGATCGCTACCAAAACAGGAAATAAGGAACCTCGGAGTAAGTAATATAAGAAGGCTAAAAAAAGTGGATAGAAAAATGCTCTGGGAGTAGCAGAAACTAAGTCATCTTCCATCCATAAACTTTGGTTTAAAATGAATGAACTAAAAAATCCGACAGCGGGAATTGGCAGAATTTGTAAACTTACTCCAAAACAGTAAATTGTAGAAATTAATCCGAGAAATATTGGTAATAATTTACCTAAAAAAATTGGGTCTATGCCTAAAGATGTTATTAACCAATAAAAAATTTTATAACCCCAAGGTGCTACTGACTGAAAATAGTCAGCAATTAAGTCTTCAGGAAATAATTCTGCATCTAAAAAACGACCCATCCAAAATATATGTTGTCGTGCATCATCTTGGATTATATATTTAGTTTCAAAGGCTGCTTTTAGAGATTCAATACCATAAATTAATACAACTGCTATGCTTAAACAAAACCAAAATATCCTGCTTCTATTTATCATAAATTTATGTAATTTTACTAAAAATGTACGGAAATTTTGTTTGGAAAATAAAAGATATGACATATTTTATTAGAGACTAGCGATACTATCAGAAATAAATAGTCTTCAGATCTACTCATCCTCAATGATTTGTGAAAAAAACTGTAGGGGTTTGCTCTCTTTTATCCAAGCTATAGAGGAATTTGGAAACCAAACCCCTACGAGTAAATATTACAACCTATAGCAGGGAAAAAGGAACAGTTGGAAAAACATTTCCTGGTCTAAGATTCATCATTAGTGTATGTCCTAACTAATTCTTTCTTAGCTATAAATAATACTTTTCAGATCTACTCATCCTCAATGATTTGTGAAAAAAACTGTAGGGGTTTTATCTCCTTTCCCCAAGCTAGAGAGGAATTTGGAAACCAAACCCCTACGAGTAAATATTACAACCTATAGCAGGGAAAAAAGAACAGTTGGAAAAACATTTCCTAGTCTAAGATTCATCATTAGTGTATGTCCTAACTAATTCTTTCTTAGCTATAAATAATACTTTTCAGATCTACTCATCCTCAATGATTTGTGAAAAAAAACTGTAGGGGTTTTATCTCCTTTCCCCAAGCCAGAGAAGGATTTGGAAACCAAACCCCTACGAGCAAATATTACAACATAAGCGCGGATTGCTATAAGAATCTTTAAGTGTTATTTCTATCAACAAAATCACATGAACAAAATTACTTCTAAACAATAAAAACGTCGGCAAATGTTATTTGA
>NZ_JAAHHT010000183.1 GCF_010672085.1 Okeania sp. SIO3I5 | reverse complement strand
CCCACACGGACCACACGGACCACACGGACCACACGGACCACACGGACCACACGGACCACACGGACCACACGGACCACACGGACCACACGGACCACACGGACCACACGGACCACACTCTCTCTACCATTCCTCAGCACCACCACCAAAATTTATTTCTCTTGGTCGATTGGATATGCCGTTAGCGTTAGCGCAGCTCCTCTGTAAGAGGAAGTGGCTCTGCATTCTTCGGGAGACCTTCCCTCCGGGACGCTACGCGTTACATGTCGCGCAGCGTTAACGTTTGCGGAGCATTCCGATAGGAAAGTTTTGCGCTAGCTAAACGGCATCCCACCCTTCGGGAAGCTCCGCTTTTCATGTCGCGCAGCGTTAACGTAGTTATGCGTAGCAAAACGACCGCTTTTTTCCCCTTTATTGGGGAGGCTTTAAACCAAAATTATTTAGTTGTTTAATTGTTTAATTGTTTCGGTAATTTTTGATAATTTATATCAAGACTTACGCACCAAATTTTATTGAGTAAGGGAGTAGGGGATAATTCAATAATTAATAATTAATAATTACCTCTCCCTTTTAGGGAGAGGATTGGCTAAAATAATTTTTTTTCTGTTTTCTAAATAAATGGAGAGGCTTTATACCTTGATTTTTCGGTAAAAATATGAATAATTAACAATAATAGGTTAATAAATATCAATAAAGTGTTTTGCCTGTGTAAATTACTTAATAATTGAAGTGCTGACTAAGGATAGGATGCTTTTTTAAAAATGTTATTATATAAGAAAAATTAGGTAAGTATGAGTATTGATAATAACGCCGAGGAAACTCAATGGCCAGAACATAATAAATTTCCATATAACTCCGACAAAAATTTTGTTGAAACAGTTATCCGAAAAGATTTAGAAGCAGCTAAAAATCCACTGATAATTACTGGCTATGCTTCCCTAGATAAAATTATTGATTTTCTAGCAGATAATTATCATAAATTTAATAAAAACTCAGATGCTTTTGCAGAAATTCGTCTATTACTAGGCCATGAACCTTACCCAACAAAAACCCAGGAATTTCCTTACTCCCACAAGTTCGATCGAGAAATAGAAGAATATTGGCTGAAACAACGTATTTCTATACTTAAGTGTGGGGCAGTAATTGCAGCAATAGAGTTACTTAAAACCGAAAAAATTGAAGTAAAAATTAGCGATAAAAAACCAATTCACGCCAAAATTTACCGCAGTGATAATGCGATAACGATTGGCTCAAGTAATTTTAGTTCTTCCGGTTTTGTGTCACAAATAGAAGCAAATGTAAGATTTGAAAATATTAAAAAGGAAAGTCAAAGATTTCAGGGTGCTGAAGTTTTATCAGAAAAAATTTGGGAACTGGGTAAAGACTACAAAGATGAACTAATTAAACTTTTAAAACAACTTCTAAATAAAGTTAGCTGGCAAGAAGCTTTAGCTAGAGCTTGCGTAGAATTGCTAGAAGGAGAGTGGGCAAAACAATATCAAATTACAAGTTATTTCGGAGATGAAAACCCCCTTTGGCCATCTCAAATACAAGGAATTGCTCAGGCAATTTGGGTAATTGAAAACGTCGGTAGTGTACTCATTGCTGATGCTACAGGTTCAGGTAAAACGCGCATGGGTGCCCATCTCATTAAAAGCGTAATTAATCAAATTTGGGCAACAGGACGCAAACGCAAAGGCAGCCCAGTTTTAATTTGTCCCCCAGATGCAGTTCAACAAAATTGGGATCGAGAATTTAATAATTGCGATCTTAACCTCAAAACATATTCCTATGGCATCCTACAAACAAAGAGATCAAATAAATACGAGCAACTAAAGGAAGCTATCTGTCGTTCTCAAGTGCTAGCTGTGGATGAAGCACATAAATTTCTCAACCGTCGATCGCAACAAACCCAAGGACTCTTTAATAACATGGCTGATTATGTAATTCTGTTTACGGCAACTCCTATCAACCGAGGTTCTCAGGATTTATTGGCTATCATTGAATTACTGGGAGCAGATAATTTTGATGACGAGCTACTGGAAATTCTCCAACCTTTGTGGAAACAGGGCAAATTGGAGGAAAAAATGTTGCCAGGAATGCGAAAGAAGTTACGAATGGCAATTCAACACTTTACTGTTCGACGCACTAAGAATATGCTCAATCAAATGATAGATGAAAATCCAGAACTTTATCAAGATAGATTTGGCAAACAGTGTCGCTATCCCCAACATGAAAGTAAAACTTATACTTGTGGGGAAAATCAAAGCGATCGCTCCCTAGCCCAACAAATTCGAGAATTAACTCAAGAAATGCGTGGTTTAGTTATGCTACACAAAGCATTTGAGGTTAGTGAGTATTTACGCAAACTTGGTATAAGCGATGAAGATTATTTGAATATGCGATTGGAAAGCGCCTCAAGACTCTCTAACTATAATGTAATGTCTTGTTTGCGTTCTTCAAAAGTAGCGCTGCTAGAACACATTTATGGTACAGAGTATGCCCAGAAATACTTGGGGTTGGTAGAGAAAATAAAAGGAAAGGAAACAGGAAATATGATTCAAAAATTAGACTCTATGGCAGATAAACCACCTCAGAATCAGCTAAAAATTGAACTACCAGATTGGTTAAGCGATCGCGATACCTACAAATACAAACAAGAATGCGAGCGAGAAATTGAAATTTACGAAAAAATTGCTGACTTGACTCAACAAATATCTGATTTCCGCGAGTCAAAAAAAGCACAACATTTACAGAACTTGCTCCAGCGTCACCAACTGCTGATTGCTTTTGATAGCAAGATTATTACTCTCAGTGACATCAAACAACGTATTGATAAGTTGAAAACGGATTGTCAGAAAGTAATTATTGCCACAGGAGTCAAAAAAACAGAGCGTCAAGACATTAATGAGTCATTCCAACTAGGTTCTACAGCATCTGGAGTAATAGCTTTATGTTCGGATGCGATGTCTGAAGGTGTCAATCTTCAGCAAGCGTCAGCAGTAGTATTATTAGATATGCCTAGTGTAATTCGACTGGTAGAGCAACGAATTGGTAGAATCGATCGCTTAGACAGTCCCCATCATATTATTGAGGTATGGTGGCCTAAAGATACTGATGAGTTTGCCCTACGTTCTTCCGAACAAAAGTTGGGCAAACGCCACCGCCTAGTTTCTAATTTGTTGGGGTCAAATTTTCCTTTACCAGAAGATTTGGCAGCAGAAATAGATGATGATTTTCCTTTACCAGAAGATTTGTCAGAAGATGATGAGGTAGTGATATCATGTCCGGTTGAATACTTATAAATAAAAATGGAGGAGTCAGGAGACAGGAGACAGGAGACAGGAGAAAAGAATGTACCAGGAGAAAGAAATGGTTTTATCACTAATTATCCGGACATGGTATGACACCAGAAACTGAGATTACCCAACTTGAGAAGTTAGCAAAAAATCCTCAACCTTATGAACTGGGAGATGTGTTCGAGCCGGTGCGATCGCTTATCGAAAATAACCAAATAGAAAATCACAAATTTTTAGTTTCCAGGAAAGTCTATGAGCAAGTACGCAATGCCAAACTTTTAGGAACTTCGCTTAGTTGTGTAACAGCAAATCATCCTTGGGCTTTTTTTGCTGTTGCTGGCACTGAGTGGGGCGCTCCTCGGTGGGTATATCTTGACTACTTAGAAGCAGAAGAGGCGATAACTGACATGGAACGTATCAGTGAAAAACTCAGAGAAAATTTGCTTGCTCCTGTGAAAGATATTCCTATTAAAGATGCAACTCAATTGTTAGAAGGATTCGTGGCAACACTCAAGCTCAATGAAAAACGACTGCTTCCCAACAAGAAGCAACGCGCTCTAGAGGAAATGGAGAAAGTATTGCAGGAGTATCACTACATAGCAACTCAAGAAGGAGAAGAGGCGGTTGTCAGAGAGATTAATGTATTGACAGATTGGATGAAAACAGTGGACTTAAGCAAACTGGCAGAGTGGTGGCTTGATTTAATTCGCCCTCATTGGTATGAGCGCTTGAAACAACCCAGACGTTTGACACCACTGCGCCTTCAGGATATCCGTCAAGACTTAATCGACGAACGTATTTCTATGGAGCAACTGCGGGAAGCTTTTAAAATTCAGAAGATTAAACCTCTAGATGAACGTATTGTTGCTGCAATTATAGGTGTATATCAAATAGACATGATCTAAGACCTACATGACGAGGTGGGCAGGAGAAAACACTCGTTTACAGCACTACTTCGCTCGACTGCACCGCCAAACCGCAGTGCTGCTCCAAATCTTTAGAGATGCTGAAGCATTCCATAAGACTTTTGACATACTCCCGACGTTGCCCTTTGGCGAAAAAATAGGGATTCTGAGCGTCTGGGAAACCCTGACCGCTGCGCATGACAGAGGTGATGTCCTCCCCCTGTGTTGACATTGATAATAACAAAATGCTCCTAGCTTGTGTCTTGGGCCTATGAACGTTTAGCTTATGAAGGTCTCCAAATCCTGGCCCTGGCTTTCATCCCGACGCTCCCCTCCCCCCTTCCAAAGGGGGGTTAGGGGGGATGGAGAGCGCGGGACTTCCCGCCAGGGAAGTTAATTTATTATCTCAAGTTTGGAGATGTACCTGTTCCTGCCTGATTCATCTTTGAATTTAGCAACACCAAAATATTTAATCCTTATTCCTAAGTTTTTAAACCCAGACTTGTTTCTAGAAATCTCACTTCAATATTTGCAATTTGTTTACTGATATTATGACAATCACTTAAACCTTTGATTTCATCCGCATCATTTTCAGCTTTTATATCTGCTAAAACACTGAGTTGATCCAGAGCAGAATTTATATCAGTATTTTCGAGATAATTATTTAGTAAAACTTGAAAATGTGCCATCAGCATTTTATTTGTTGTACATCGAATAATATCTTTCAGTTTCTCTACTGAAAGTTGCTGATTATCATCATTGGGGTCAATTTTAAACTGCTCGCAGGTTTGCTCAATAACTGTTTCTTGAATATTCATTTATATTTCTCCTTAATAATTAACTAATATGACTTAGATCAATGGGCAGCAAGATTTAAAGCCATCTTCAATCAATTTCTAAATTTCCTGCTAAAGAAGACTATTTATCTCTATTTCACCGATAATTTATATGATAGCCTTGGCTAGCAATGGATGTCAAGATATTCAAGAAATTTGTCTATACCTATTAAGGTGTTTGACATTGGTCTGTGGTCGGCAAGCGGAGCATGACCTAGGATGGGATTGATGGGTTATATCAAATCCGGTAGCATCGATATAATTAGATAGTTAATCTAGGAGTCAGAAGTCAGGAGTCTGGAAGGAAGAGAACTTAGAAAGATTTACTCAATGCTTAAAAGGAAGATTGTTTTATACCGAACCCGAGGGGATTTGATATTACCTAACAATACCCAATCTCCCCTCGAAAAAAGAAGATTCCGTACTTGAAGCGTCCTTATTCCATAGAGGTACTGATAACTGATAACTGAAATGACACCTCTCAAATTTAGTCTGTGCTGCGAATGTACGGGCCTTTCATGTTGCGCAGTCTAATGGCCATTCGCCCCTACTTACTTTTAACTTCTGACTTGATCTTAAACTCTCGATCCCTTGCTAAAATACAACTTAACAGTGCCTAGCAAAAATTAAATCAATGAAAAAACAAAGATTAAGAAATTCTAATGGGACTTTTAAAAAAGATCCAGAAGCTTTGACTAAAAAATCTATAGGTCTGAGAATTAGCAAAAAAAAAATCCCCAAATTAGAAAAAGTTGCTAAACAGATGGGAAAATCAACAACAGAAATTTGTCGGCTAATCATTGAGGAATGGCTTGACTCTCTTGATTTTGAAGATTGGCAAAAAAAGCAAATCGTTTCTGAGGGAAAGTTATCAGCCTGATTGGAAATTCTGAGTCCAATCAGGTGAATCAACTTATGTCTGGAAAAGATAGTCATCCAAAATTGCACAAACAAAGAGCTTTAGAACTTTATCAAGATGGATTTAGTTATAAAGATATAGCTGAAAAATTAAAGTTTGAGGGTTATAGAAATCGTAAAAATAACCCTTTTAGCATTAATTCAATTAGGAAATGGATTAAAGATAGTAGTTAGGAGAAGACTACTACTGCTACGCGGAAGTCAGGCACTGAAAAGTCGAAAATATTTATTTGCTTTTAATATTTTCTAACTTCTATGCTGTACTACTATAGCAGGGAACAGGGAACAGAGAAAAGGGAACAGGGAGCAGTTGGAAAAACATTTCCTCGTCTGAGATTCATCATCAGTAATTGTCAAGAGCCAATTCTTTATTAGCTATATATAAAAATAGTATATTAGACTTTTAAAAAAATCAAAAAAAAAAATTTTATCTGTAAATTATCAATTAATTCTGCCTATTCTCTATTCTTTTTTTTGTAAAAATATCTATATATATAACTTGAAAAAATTTTAAATTTTCTCTAATACTAAGAAAAAAGGTGGTGGTGCTGAGGAATGGTAGAGAGAGTGTGGGAGGTGTGGGAGGTGTGGGAGGTGTGGGAGGTGTGGGAAGTTGGTTCGTGTGGGAATAAATTACAAAACTTATGTATCTTCGCCATTCCTCAGCAGGACTACCAGAAAAAATTGGTTAGGAAATAGACTAATTATGAATCAAGATTGCGGAAATGTTTTTCCAACTGTTATACCAATTCCCATGCATTAATGCTATACTTTGGTGACACTTCAGTTATCAAGTAATTAGCACTCTTCTAATAACTTCTTCCGTTCTACTCAACTTACCCAAACTTACCCAAAATGGTATTTTGAGCTTTGTAGGGGCGAATGGCCATTCGCCCCTACTTCCTGTTTTGCGCTCCGCAATGCTGCGCAAACACAGAAGACCACTGACCGCAGTCTGCGTACGGACGTTGCTTGAACATTAATGCGTTACATGTCGCGCAGCGATACGTCCCTTCTTCTCCACAGACTTAAAATCGGCGGAAACTCCACCTACTGATGCACATAGTTTTCGCTTGTTGACAGCAGCATTAAAGTCTCTGTCTGCCTCAAAACCACAGTTGCTACATTCACAAGTCCTCACACTCAATGGCATTTTCTGTTGATGCCCGAGCGTGAGAACATATTTGAGAACTTGGATAAAATCTATCAGCTATGACTAACTTGCTTCCATACCACTCACACTTGTATGTAAGTTGACGTTTGAATTCATAAAAACCACAGTCTGAAGAAAGCACTTGCTAGTTTATGGTCTCTTGGTGCGCGTTCCCTCTCTTGGTCGATTGGATATGGCGAGGAAACCTCGCCATCTCTCGACCGCTTGCGACTTGCCTCTTGCAGAGAAGCTACGCTTTTTCCTGACGGAATGCTCCGCAAACATGTCGCGCAGCGTTTCGGCTAAGAGCCGACATGAAAAGCGGAGCTTTGCGTCAGCAAAACGTCGTCGCGGGGTCGCACCGCTTTTTGAGCATTCCACTTATATTCAAGTCTTCTATCACTATGGTGCTGTCGTTTTTAGCTAACCAGGTCGTGAGTTTATGAAGTGCATCTGCTCTGATATCAGCTACTGCTTGGTGCGCGTTCCCTCTCTTGGTCAGCATTCCCTCACAGGAGTGCGCATTCCCTCTCTTGGTCGGCGTTCGGCAAGCGAACTGGCGTCGTCGCGCGGTCCGACCGCTTGCGACTTGCCTCTTGCAGAGGAGATTCCTCTTACAGAGGAGCTGCGCTAACGCTTTTCATGTCGCGCAGCGTTAGCGGAGCTTTGCGTCAGCAAAACGTCGTCGCGGGGTCGCACCGCTTGCGCTTATCGGCGACGCGGGGTCTGACCGCTTGCGACTTGCCTCTTGCAGAGGAGCTTTGCTTTTTCCTGACGGAATGCTCCGCAAATATGTCGCGTTTGCGTTAGCATTCCGTAGGAAAGCGAAACATCGTCGCGGGGTCGCATCCGCTTTTTTGTGAACTTTGGCTAGTCTTTTTACGGCTTTGGCTCTGTTTTTAGTACCAGGCTCTTTTTTATTGACACGGCGTTGATAACAACTTAATCGTTTTTTAGCTTGTTTGTAAGCTTTGACGAGTGTGTTAATTATTCTTATGTTTAGTTCTCCCCACACTTCCCACACTTCCCACACTTCCCACACTTCCCACACTTCCTCATACTTCCCAAATTCCCCACACTCCTCACACTTCCCACACTTCCCACACTGCTCAAATCTTTAAATCATAAATTATAATAATCCTGCATTATAGCCGATATTAATGCCGGGAATATCTCAATCCATAGGCAACAATATTTCAAATTCAGTTCCGACTCCAGGAGTCGAATTAAGATTTAACTTTCCCCTATGCTTGTCAACAACAATTTGATGGGTAATTGCCAATCCTAAACCAGTACCTTTACCGGCAACTTTTGTCGTAAAAAATCTATCAAAAATTTGCTCTTGAATTTTGTAAGGAATGCCAGGGCCATTATCAACAATACGAATTGACAGCCAAGGAGCGATCGCTTGATTATCCTGAGTAGAAATCACACTAGCTTCTATCTCAGAAGTAGAATTTATTTCTACCTCATTAATAGATTTAACCAGATGTCGATCTAGATTTTCAGATAAATTTTTAACTTCAGTATAAATCCATATTTTACCAGGTTCACTATCAGATTTTTTATGTTCTTCGAGAGCATCAAGAGCATTAGTAATCAAGTTCATAAAAACTTGGCCAACCTGACCAGAATGACACAAAATCAATGGTAAATCTGCATAATTTTTAATAATTTCAACCTCGCTATACTTCCAACGATTTTTTAAGATTAACAGGGTACTATCAAGACAATCATTAATATTTGTTTCTTGGCGTTTAGTTCCTTCCATGTGGGAAAAACTGTGGAGACTTTTAACTAATTGCATCATTTGTTCAGCCGCAAGTTCTATACTCTTGATCATCTCGAAGTAATCATTTTTGATAAATTCAAAATCAATCTCTTCTTTCAAATCTTCAACTTCTTCTATCTCTTGGGAAATATTTTCTTCGTAAGTATGAATCAATCCAATTAAGTCTTGATAATAACCAGATATAAACTTAGAGTTACCTGCTACACAATTAATCGGATTTCTCAGTTCATGGGCTAAACCTGCTACCATCTGGCCTAACATTACAAGTTTCTCAGTTTGAATAAGTTGTGCTTGAGTTTGTTGCTGCAATAAATCTTTAGCAAGTTTATGAATATGAGATTGAGCAATCAGTAAATTTTGAGTTTCTAAAACCTGATAATTGTCTGGTGAAACTTGCACAACAATCGGTTCATTAATTAATTCTTGAGGTCTCTTTACTGCTTTATAAGCAGCATCGACAATATATGTATCTCCTGGCAGCACTAATAATTCATACTTAATAAAGTCGTATAACACACTAATAGGGCGATTTAAAAAAAGCTCTCTTCCATATTGACGACTTAAAGTTTTAATGAATTCTTGTTGAGAAATCATCCCTACAAATTTACCAAGGTTTGTCAAAATTATACCAGGAAGTAGCTTATTTTCTTCAAAAAAATTAGCAACTTCAACTCCTAATTGATCAATTTCAAGATGGGCATTATAAAGATGTAAGTCTGTTAAAGTAGAACTTAAATCAAGGTTTTTATTTAAGTAATAAAACATTGTTTTTCATTAATGGATAATGGATAATTGATAATGGATAATTACTACTCCCTAAAAGGGAGAGGATTGACTAAAAGGAAAAAATTTATTTCTCAAGAAGAGATTGGATCTGCTTAGGTAATATCAAATCCGTTTAATTGGACATAAAAAAATCTCCTATCTTTATAACTACGCTCATCTTTATAATTCTTTCTCCTCCTGACTCCTCTTGACTCCTGTACGGGCGATTCGCATAGATCCCCTACGACTCCTGACTCCTCCTGAGTTAAGCAATCTATAACTGTTTAACCGGATTTGATATAACCCATCCATCTCTCGACCGCTTTTTCCCCTTTATTGGGGAGACTAATAAAGCTGAATTATTTAATTATTAATTATTAATTATTAATTATTAATTATTTATTCTGATTGTCCATGAAAATCTTCAATTATTTTAGTAGCAGCTTGATATTCTAAAGGTCGAGCAAATAAAAAACCCTGACCTAATTCGCAACCCATCTCTTTTAGTTTATCTCGCTGTAAAGGTGTTTCTATTCCTTCTGCAACTATATCCATATTTAGACTTTTAGCTAATGTGATAATAGCAGCAATAGTTATATTCTCTGAACTAGGATCGATTCGCTGCACAAAAGATCGATCAATTTTCAATGTATCTATAGGAAACTCATGAAGACGACTCAAAGAAGAGTATCCAGTACCAAAATCATCTATACATAATTTCACTCCTAAATCTTTAATTTGATTGAAAATTTTATCCCGATGCTCAACACCTTCTAAAAGACAAGTTTCTGTAATTTCTAACTTTAAATTTTCTCCTGATAAATTATTGCGATCTAAAATTATTTTTAATTGTTGAATAAAATCTACTGCTGTTAATTGTGGAGTGCTAAGATTAACATTTAAAACTAAGCTTTTCAACTTAGGAAACTGCTTTTCCCACAAGCTTAATTGTTGACAAGCTGCTTCTAAAACCCACCACCCAATATCATGTATTAATCCAGTTTCTTCAGCAATTGGAATAAATTTTACTGGAGAAACTTGTCCGCGACTGGGATGATTCCAACGAACTAATGCTTCAAAACCTTTCAAGGAATTATTTACGAGATTAATAATTGGTTGATAGAGCAGACATAATTCCTGTTTTTTTATAGCCTGACGTAGATCATTTTCCCAATTTAAACGTTGTAAAACATCTACTTGCATTTGAGGTTCAAATACAGCATATCCTTTTTTTCCAAAATCTTTGGCTTTTTGCATTGCGATGTTGGCATCTCTGAATAAATCAGTAGAATTATGATATCCAAAAAAGCTGTAAGTAATCCCAATACTAACCTTAACAAATATCTGGTAACCGTCTAATTCATAAGGATACTGTAAATATTCTTCCTGCATACGTTCCGCTAGTTCAGTAGCTTCGGATGGGTGTTCTATTCCCTCTAATAAAATTACAAATTCATCACTACTTAATCTTGCTACTAAGTTATTAATTCCTACGCTATTTTGCAGTCTAATAGCAATTTCTTGTAGTAAGGTATCTCCTTTAGAATACCCTAAACTATCATTAATTAACTTGAAACGATCTATATCAAGTAGCAATAACCCATAGTGATAATTGTGATTTAAACTAAACTCAATTGTCTGATTAAGTTGAGTCAAAAATCTAGCTTTATTTGGTAGACCTGTTAAAGGATCGTGAAAAGAATTATATTGTAACTTAACCTCTCTTTGGAGTAACTTAGCTTGAGTTTCATGTAATTCCACTGTAGCTTGTTCTAGCTTGGTATTTCCCTGTATAACTTTTTGCTCCAGATTTTGGATTAACTGCTCTAATAATTCATTTTTTTCTGCCAGTGTTACTTGGAGAAAATGTAGCTTTAAGTGAAGTCGGATCCGAACTAAAACCTCTTCTTGTTGAAATGGTTTAGTTATATAGTCAACAGCACCCAATTCAAAGCCTTTAATCTTATCATTAGTGTCTGAAAGAGCAGTCATAAAAATAATTGGAATCTTCTGAGTTAAGGGATTATTTTTCAGTATAGAACAGACTTCAAAACCATCCATTTCTGGCATCATTACATCTAGTAATACTAGGTCTGGTACTGCATATTGAATTCGTTCAATCGCAATTTTACCAGATGGAGCTACCCATACCTCAAATCCTACTTCATCAAGAAAATCAGAGAGTACCCTTAAATTATCTCTGTTATCATCAACAATCAGAATTCTTGCTTTTTGGTTGGCTATATTTACCATATATCCTCATATTTATTAAATAATATTTATTGTTAAAAACTTAGAAAAAATATTATTTATTGAATCAAACTTTTTGAATTCAATAGTTGATTATTCTCTTCTAATTCCACATTTGATTGAGAATTTGTAGGAGACTTTTGATGAATGGGAATCTGAATAATAAATTCTGTACCTACATTTACTTTTGAGCTACATTCTAATTTACCCACATGTTTATCAACCACAATAGAATAACTAATTGCTAATCCCATGCCTGTTCCTTTACCTACAGGTTTAGTAGTAAAAAAAGGATTAAACATTCGATCAACTACTTTTTCTGTCATTCCCTTACCATTGTCAGAAATTTTAATCTTAACTTCATCTGAATTATCCAACTCTGTAGAAATCCAAATTTTGCCAGAATAATCCTGTACTTTTGCGAGACTATCTTGAGAATAACATTCTTCAATAGCATCAATTGCATTAGCCAATAAATTCATAAATACTTGGTTTAATTGCCCTGGATAACATTCCACTTGTGGAAAATTTCCATATTCTTTAATCACTTCAATTGTGGGACGTTCTGGTTTAGCTTTAAGTCGATTTTGCAAAATCATTAAGGTACTATCAATTCCTTCATGGATATCTACTTGTTTAATTTCTGATTCATCAAGACGAGAGAAATTACGCAGAGATTTAACTATTTCCAAAATTCTAGTAGCTCCAACTTTCATCGAAGATAAAATCTTCATCAAATCCTCCCGCAAAAATTCTAGTTCAATATCTTCTCGATAGGCTTTAATTTGGGCATCTGGTTCTGGATGATAAAGTTGGTACATTTCAATTAAACTCAATAAATTTTCTATGTATTCTTCAGCGGGTTCTAAATTACCATAAATAAAATTAATCGGGTTATTAATTTCATGGGCTACCCCTGCTACCATCTGACCCAAACTTGACATTTTTTCATTTTGAACTAATTGAACTTGCATTGTTTTTAACTCTTCTACCATCTGGTTAAGTTCAAAAGTTCTTTCTTGCACTTTTTTTTCTAAAGTTTGATTTTGTTCTGCAACTTGTCGCATCAATTTATAAAGTTTTAAATGTAATTTAACTCGCGCTAAAACCTCCTCCTGTTGAAATGGCTTTGTAATATAATCAACAGCGCCCATATTCAGACCTTTAACCTTACTTTCAGTATCAGAAAGAGCCGTCATAAAAATCACAGGAATCTCACAAGTTTGAGTCTTATCTTTGAGATAACGACAGGTTTCAAATCCATCCATTCCTGGCATCATAATATCTAACAAAATTAAATCAGGCAGAGCATATTCTATTCTTTGAAGTGCCATATCCCCAGATTTAGCTACCCAAACTTCATAACCTGTTTCATCCAGAAAATCTGAGAGTACACCTAAATTAGTAGGGTTATCATCAACAATTAAAATTATATCTGATTTATTCATAATATTATCCATTAACATTACTCCTATATTGATAAATAAACTTAATAATTTCTCGGTCTTGGAAATCTGCTGCTAATTTGGTAATTTTCTGAGCAAATAGGATAAAATTTTGATTTTCTTGCTCTAGAAACTTAGCTTTTTTTCTAATTCCATTGAGATTACCTTTCATCGCTAACTCATAAAATTCTTCTAGAGTTTTTGCTGGAGGAGGAACTATGATTTCTACATTTTCAGGACTTACCTTTAGTGAATAATTATTCATTTCTTCATACTGCCACTCCAAATGTAATAGTTTTCTAATTTTGAGAAATAAGTCTTCAGTTTTGAATGGTTTAGGGAGAAAATCATTGGCTCCTGCTGATAAACTTTTGTGTTGCTCTGCTTCAAAAACACTTGCAGAAGTAGCAATAATTGCCACATCTGGACAAATTTCTGATGTCCGAATTTGTTCGATCAATTCAAAACCATCCATCATAGGCATTAACAAATCAGTAATTACTAACTGAGGATTATACATCTGAATTTTCTGACAACCTTCTTCACCATCATTAGCTTCTATCACATTAAAACCAATGGGTTGTAGCAGTTTAATTAACAAGGAGCGACTTTCCCATTTGTCATCTATTACTAGCACAGTAGGAGCACTACCTTTAATACCAATAATTTGGCCAGTGCGATCGCACTGACAAGTCTTCACCCAATCCTCAGCTACAGGTAAATCTATCTCAAACGAAAATATACTACCAATCCCAGTCTGACTTTCTACTTGAATAGAACTACCCATCAGTTGCACAATTTTTTTGCTAATAGCTAATCCTAATCCTGTTCCCTCTATTTGTTTCGTTCTTTGTTCAATCTGCTTAAATGGCTGAAAAAGTTCTTTGATTTGTTCTGAACTTATCCCTATTCCTGTATCGCGAACTTCAAACCGAGTTTTACCACCTGCGACTTTACCAACTGTAAATGTAACTTTTCCCTCATCAGTAAATTTGATTGCATTGCCCAAGAGATTAATCAAGACTTGTCGCAGTCGTTTTTCATCAGCACAAACTCCTTCTGGTAAACCCATTACAGGTTGATAAGAAAAAGAAATACCCTTTTGTTCAGCATTAATGCGACAAATTTCAACCACATCCTCAAGAAAAGCTGGAAAGTGAAAGTCTCTCGGAGAAAGTTCCATCCGTTCAGCTTCAATCTTCGACAAATCAAGCACATCATTAATCAAAGAGAGCAAGTGAGAACCACAACGATAGATAATATCAATTCGACTTTGATCTTCCCGATCCATATTCTGGGAGTTTTGCAGGAGTTGAGCATAACCCATAATCCCATTTAGTGGAGTGCGTAACTCATGGCTCATATTGGCCAGGAACTCACTTTTGGCACGGTTAGCAACTTCAGCAGCTTCTTTCGCCACCAATAAATCTTTCCCTAAAATTTCCAACTGCTGATTTTGAATCAGTTGTGCTTGAGTTTGTTCCTTTAATAAATCTTGAGCAAGTTGATGAATATGAGATTGAGCAATCAGTAAATTTTGAGTTTCTAAAACTTGATAATCTCCTGGTGAAACTTCTACAACAATTGGTTCATAAATGTATTCTTGAGGTCTTTTGACTGCCTGATAAGCAGCATCTACAATAACTGTATCTCCTGCTAAGACTAGCAATTCATGCTTAATAAATTCGTATAATATCGTAATAGGACGATTTAAAAAAAGTTCTCTTCCATATTGGCGACTCAAGATTTTGAGAAATTTATTTTGAGAAATCATCCCAACAAATTGACCCAAATTTGTGAGAATAATACCTGGAAGTAGCTTGTTTGTTTCAAAAACTTCAGCAATTATAATTCCCGATTGATTTATTTCAAGTTGCACATTATGTAGTTGTAAATCTTGTAAAGTAGAATCTAAATTCAAGTGGGGATTTAAGTCAGAAAACATAGATAATAAAAAATAGTTAATGACCCATAATCAAAATTCAGTGATTTGATCTTCAATACTTTTATAAAAAAAAGTATAAAAAAATCTCACAATCATAGTTTTGATGAAATTATTTATATTATAAAATTATTCCTATCAATTAACATTTCAAAACCTTGGATTCCTATAGTATTTTTTAAGCATACTCAACTGAAAAATTATGTAGATTGGTTCCGGAAATGATTCAATAGGCAACTATTAATAAATAAATTGATATTTGTCAAATTAGGTAAATTTTGAAAGTATCATATCAAATCCGGTTGAATAGTTATTGTATAGTTGGACGTAGGGAATTGGAGAATAGGGAAGTAGGGTAGTAAGGGAGATTGAGTATGAAAGTAATTATAAAATTATCAACATATATTATATATAGCAATCAGGAATGAGATGTGAGAATTTTGATGATAGTTAGTTTGAGCTGAAAACCTTAAAAATTCTGACTCCTGACTCCTGACTCCTGACTCCTAACTGCCACCAAAATCTTACAACTGAAATAGGATTGCTATAACTGGATTCTATATCATAAATTAAGCAACTACAGAAATTGTATTAACAATATCTCAATAATGCTGAAATAATACATAATATATAGAGATTTTACCTAAATCCAGAGTAGATTTTTGAGTAAACTTTGTATAAATATACTTAATATATTATATCTTTAGCAATCCTAATTTCAGTTGTAATATTTTGATGGTAGGGGCGAAGAGCGAATCGCCCGCCGTACAGGAGTCAGGAGCTAGTTCCGCTAAGCGGAAGTCAAAATTCAAAATTCATGCATTATTGGTTAGTAAGGCTTAAGGCAAGCATGTAACTGCAAAATGTTATTTCTCCCATCCTGCACTAGGGGAAGGCTTCGGATTGGCGATGTACAGAATTTTCATGGTTTGGAGTTAAAATTAAATATTATAAAAATTTTCACAAATCATTTAAGATTGCTATATAAAATATAGGTATATATTATATTTTTTTCAAAAAGATACACAAACTTAAAAATTTTCGATCAAACTTTTAACCTTTTCTTTACCAGAAGATAATCTTGAGCCTATTTTAGTAAAATTATCTTGACTTGTTTATACCTATATCTATAATTTTTGATCTACCAGCAAGTAAGGATTTCATTTTTCAACTATATTTAGTAGTTCTAAGTTGGTTATAAAAATTTTTATAATAGTTAATCTGAACTAAAAATCTTGAAAATTATGACTACTAACTACCATAAAAATATTAGAACTGAAGTAAGATTGCTATAGTTAGATACTCAAAGCTTTTATTAACTTTAATCTATCTTGTCACCTTCCTCAAGAGTATAAATTTCTGGTACAATTAACTAATCTAAAAATTTCAATGTTCCCTATTCCTTAGGGCAATAAAACTTTGTACCTCAAAGACTCGAAAACTTATGTAAGTTTCGTCATGTACCATAATAAATAAATAGCATTTCGTATATTCAAAATAGACCAAATTTGATTTGATATGAAAATCAAAAAAAATTCACAACAACAGGAAAACTTCTCTACATTCCCAGATTCTAGTATCGAATCCCCATCTCCCATCTTAATCTTTGGCCACTGGCTCGACTGTTTACAAATTGGGCAAAAAATCGGGGTTGGATATATTGTTGGTTTAAGTGTAGCAATTATAGGTATAATTACAGGTTGGGTAATGGGGAACAATCTACGGCATGAAGCTTTAGAGGGACTAGAACATACTCAAGAAGAAATTAAGAATTTCCAAAATTTACAATCAACTTTCTTAAAAACAAAAATAGCTAAACAACAACTGATTAGTTTGATCGATCAACCAAAGAAATTTACTCAAGAAATTTCTCTAGTTTTAGTAACTGCCCGTGAAATTGAAAAAAGCTGGCAGCAGTTTAAAACTACTCAAGCAGATCAAGATCATCTAAAGGAAGAACATCATGTAATGATTGATAATTTTATTAAAACCTATAAAGATGTTCCTAAAGCTTATGTACAACAATTAGATACTTTGCTGGTAGAACTGAATAGTTTGGCATTAGAGTACCCACAAGAGCAAAAGATCGCTTACGAATTAGTAATTGATTTTATTAAAAGTCCTACTGTTATTCAATTTCAAGAAGCATCATCTGCTATTAATGAGATAATAAAGGTAAGTTACCTAGAAGTTTTAGAAGCCTCTGAAAGTTTGAGTAAAGCCGAGAAATTAAGTAGAAAAATTATAGCTATTAGTATTTTTACTTCCGTAGCGATCGCTATATTTCTAGCTATAATCATTAGTCGTACAATTACTCATCCCATTCGAGAACTTAGGAAATTTGCTGAAAAAGTCAGAGAAGAAGGAGACCTGACATTAAGGGCGCCAGTCTTAACAAAAGATGAAATAGGTGTTTTGGCAACTGCCTTTAACTACGCGATCGAACGTATTGAGGCATCTGTTAATACTGCTAACAAAGCAAATTTGGCAAAAAGTAAATTTTTAGCCAATATGAGTCATGAATTACGAACGCCTCTTAATGGTATTATGGGTTATGCTCAAATTCTGCAACGATCTAAATCTCTGAATAAATTTGAGATAAATCAGGTAGAAATTATTTATAACTGTAGTTGTCATCTACTTACTTTAATTAATGATGTTCTCGATCTATCAAAAATTGAAGCTGATAAGATGGAATTATACCCGATACAATTTCACTTTCCAAGTTTCTTGCAAGGTGTAGTAGAGATGTGTCAAATCAAAGCTGAACTCAAAGGAATTAGCTTCATCTATGAAACTAACCATAAACTTATTGGGGTATACGCCGATCAAAAACGATTGCGACAAGTGCTAATTAATTTACTTGGTAATGCAATTAAGTTTACTGATGATGGCACAGTTACTTTTTCTGTATCTAGTATTGATGACTATATCCGATTTGAAGTCCGCGATACAGGAATTGGCATGACTCCCGAAGAACTTGAACGAATATTTATGGCTTTTGAGCAAGTGGGTGACAAAAATCAATCTGAAGGAACTGGACTGGGATTAGCTATTAGTCAAAAAATTACCCAATTAATGGGTAGTAGTATTCAGGTTGAAAGTCATCTAGATTTTGGTAGTAGGTTTTGGTTTGATTTGACTTTACCTATAGCAACTGAGTGGGCAACAGCTGAATCATATGACAGTAAAGGAGAAATTGTTGGGATTAAAGGTATTTCTCCTAAAATTATTGTAGTAGATGACAAATGGGAAAATCGCTCGGTGATTGTGAATTTACTCAAACCCATTGGTTTTCAAGTACAGGAAGCTGAAGATGGTGAGGATAGCTGGGAAAAAATCCAACTGTTTCATCCCGATTTAATTATTACAGACTTAGTGATGCCTGTGTTAGATGGGTTTGAAATGATCCAACGAATACGGGAGTCAGAAAATTTCCAAGCAAGTTT
This sequence comes from Okeania sp. SIO3I5, assembly GCF_010672085.1. Lineage (GTDB taxonomy): Bacteria > Cyanobacteriota > Cyanobacteriia > Cyanobacteriales > Microcoleaceae > Trichodesmium. Next base: position 606 of record NZ_JAAHHT010000183.1, on the reverse strand, counting down.
GATTGTTGCTTCATCCGCCAGTATATATGAAATTGACAAGGATAAGTGTTTGGAGATAGGAGCTGATGATTTTTTACCAAAACCAGTAGAAGTTGTAGAGTTATTAAAAATACTAAAAAAGCATTTGAATTTAGAGTGGGTTTATCAAGGTGAAGTAGAAGTTAAATCTACTCTAGAAGCAGAAATAACAGCAACAGAATTAGTTCCGCCATCAACAAAAGTGTTAGAAAAATTGTACGATCTGGCTTTGAAAGGTAATTTTAAAGCTATCATCAAGGAAGCAAATTCTCTGGAAAGTATAGATCCAAAATTTGTACCTTTTGCTCGTAAAATTTATCAACTAGCAAAAGAATTTCAAGATCGAGAAATTATTACCTTGATCGAATCGTTAGGAGTATTGACTTAATTACGGTGTACTGAAAAAGTCTTATGGGTGAGGGTAGGAGTCAGGAGACAGGAGACAGGAGACAGGAGAAGTAATATAGAATCCGGGTAATTAGTTATCGTATTACTGAGGAGTAATGAGTAATGAGTAATGAGTAATGAGTAAGGAGTAAGGAGTAAGGAGTAAGGAGTAATATCAAATCCGGTTGAATACAAGAGTGT